>CAYXGO010000060.1:0-3461 GCA_964464575.1 uncultured Pseudomonas sp.
AGCCACCGCCTGTTGCGAGCACGATACCCGTGTTTTCAGTAAGTTCTTCAATGACTTTTTCTTCGCGTTGGCGAAAACCTT
Organism: uncultured Pseudomonas sp.; assembly: GCA_964464575.1. Taxonomy (GTDB): domain Bacteria; phylum Pseudomonadota; class Gammaproteobacteria; order Enterobacterales; family Alteromonadaceae; genus Pseudidiomarina. The sequence continues at coordinate 82 of CAYXGO010000060.1, forward strand.
GTTCGCCCTCAAGTTCAAAAACCCACGCAATATCGGCGCCGGTGCGACGTTCAATTTCGGCATCAGAATCAAAGAATTCAAGGTGGAGTTGGCGGGCTAGTTGCCGGCCGATGGTACTTTTACCGGCGCCCATAGGGCCGATCAGAAAGATATTACGTTTTTCAGCCATAGTGTTGCTTTACTTCACTCAATTAAATAGCTGTGACTCACGGAATCCGGAGTGTCTGGTGACCTTCCTTAACCCAACGAAAAAAAGATGGGCGATTATCGCAAGTCGCAGCTATTTACGCAAGGATTACGGCGTATTGGTGACAATTCGCGGCGTCACGAAAATCAGTAATTCACGCTTCTCGTGAATACGACTTTCATTGCGGAACAGCACGCCAACGTATGGAATATCACCCAGTAACGGCACCTTGGTAATGTCATTGAGAATTTGCTGTTGGTAAATACCACCTAACACAATGGTTTCACCGCTTTCCACCAACACCTGGGTACCAATTTCTTGGGTATCGATAGACACCGCTGGGCCAGTTGGCGTGGTCACCGTTTCACCACGGGTATTTTGGGTGATCACTAAGTCCATTATGACGCGGTTATCTGGGGTGATTTGCGGAGTAACCCGCAGCCCCAATACGGCCTTTTTGAACTGTACCGAGGTAGCACCTGAGCTAGAGCTCTCCACGTATGGAATTTCCGTACCTTGCTCAATGTAGGCTTCTTTTTGGTTAGCCGTAGTGATGCGCGGGCTAGCGATAATTTCGCCTTTACCTTCGCGCTCTAACGCAGATAACTCGAGGTCTAATAACCGCCCATCAGCTAACTTGGCAACCTGCATACCAAAGGTTGCAGCGGGTGCAGAAACCGGCAGGTTTACGTTAAAGCCGCTATCTACCGTGCTGCCTGAGCCAAATACCGCAGGCGAGGTGCCATCGGTATTGGATATGCCCCACATGATACCTAGGTCGTCACTGATATTGTCGCGGACGGTGACCATACGGGCTTCAATCACCACTTGGCGCACGGGCACATCAAGTACTGCCACCATGGCTTTGACGTTGTCGATTTGTTCAGCGGTATCACGCACCAATAAGGTGTTGGTACGCTCGTCAACCGTTACCGCGCCACGGGCGGATAACAGATCAGAGCTTTCGGTGCGCAGAATGGAGGCAATCTCAGCGGCCTTGGCATAGTTGATCTGCACATAGGACGACTCGAGTGGCGCTAGCTCAGTCATACGTTGACTGGCCTCAAGTTCTTGCTGTTCGCGCTGAGCGAGTTCGGCGGCTGGTGCCACCATCAAGATGTTGTCGTCGATACGCTTATCAAGACCTTTAACACGTAAAATAGTTTGTAATGCACGTTCCCACGGCACGTTCTCAAGGCGCAGCGTGATGTTGCCGCTGACCGATTCACTGGCGACTAGGTTGAGCTGATTTTCTTCCGCCAAAATCTGCAACAACTGACGCACTGGCACATCTTGGAAGTTCAGCGAAATCGGCTTTTGTGCCCCGGCAATATGCTCAGTTTGGTTATTACGGGTAACCGCAAAGAGTTTTAGATTCAGCGCATTATCAAGCTGTTCGAGCTGATGGCGGAATTCAGTTTTACCCGTGATCACTAAACGTGTGTTGCGACCTTCGCGGAACGTCTCTATATGCGCAACCGGTGTAGCAAATTGGCTGACATCCAGCACGTACAGTAGTTCTTCAGGTAACTCCGTATCGAACAAGGTTAACTCTAAGCGGCGGCCCGAGGCTCGTGCTTCATGTTCCGCATCGGCATTATTGAGGGCGATTCGTAATAAACCTACGTCATCAGGCAGGCGAGTGAAATCAACGTTGGTCAAGGTGGCTGCGGCACTTTGTGCCTTCCCTTGGGTGTTGATTTGCGCTTGCTGCTGTTGCGGCGGTTGTTTAACCGGCTGCTCGACTTGTTGTGGCTGGCGCAGCGGGGCTTGACGGCCATCTGGAATTTTATCTGAGGCGACAAATACTAGCACCATGACGTCTTTTGAACGGCTGAGTAAATGCTCTAAAGGCTGTTTGGTGGTGACACGCAGTAATAAATCGTCGCGTTGCTGTTCCACCTCAACTTTGTTCAACAACGGGTGGTCACCAATTGCTAGTTGACCAGTGCCGGTGTTACTGGTGGTGCCTAATAACAGGAACTCATGCACATTCGGATCAGTGGTACGGCGTACAATGGGCGCGTCAACGCGGCCTTTGAAATGCGCTTCGAGATTGAAGCGATCATTCGCCAAAGGAACCTGTTCGACGCGGACCAGTTCATTGGCCAATGCGGACAGTGGCAGCAGAACCAATAAGAAGAGCGAGCGAAGTAGCTGCGTCATGACTAAAAACTCCTTTGCGAAATACTGATGCGCAATTCGGCATCACGCTGTTGCCAACAACCGTCACCAGTTGGGACCCATTCACGGATGTCAATTTGTTGTGGGCTCACGGCGCTTACGCGGCCATAGTTAGGGCCAATATAATCACCACGATTGACCCGATGTAAACGCCCGTCATTACTCATGACCAGGGCGGTATAACCGCTATTTCCGCTACGCAGAGTACCCGTAAAGGTTAACTGGTCTAAGGCAAAATTCTCTAACCCGGCGCGCACCCGTTCTAGATCCGGTTGCGGGCAGGTGCGGGTATCGCTGTTGCGGACCGCAACACGCAGCGCTTTGGGTTCAAATGGATTACGCTTTTGCTCACCAATATACTGTACCCGCTCGAGCTCAGGCAGCTCGGGTAAGGGTGGAATACCGGCCACGGTGGTGCGTTGTACCTCGGCCATGTACTGCTCTAAATCGCTGTTAGTGGCTGGCGCGCAGGCACTCAGTGCCGTGGCACAGGTGATGGCTAAAACAGTCATTGAGAGGCGTGTCATTTGGTCGCCCTCAAGGTTTGTTGCCGATAGGTTTCAGCGTTGATTGAAAGGCTCAAGCTACCGTTTTCTTCGAGTATTTGTAAGGTGAAATCTTTGACACTGATAATGCGATGCAAGCCGGCGATTTTACCGACAAAACTGCCGATTTGATGGTAGCTACCACCGAGCTCTATACGCATGGGTAGGGCGGTATAAAACTCACGCGATTGTGGCGTGATCCATTCGATACGATCAAATTTCAGCCCACTTTGCATACCTACGGCAGTGATGTCTTCGATTAACTTCGGCGTTTCATCGTCGTTCGGTAACATCGCTAGCAAGGTTTCTAAATCACCGTTCAGTTGCTCTAACTGCAACCGATATTCCGGCAAGTTTACTGCGGTTTGATATTTTGTGCGGTAATCGTTGCGCAGGGTTTTCTCGCGTGCCTGCTCTTTGTTGTAAGCTTTCACTTCGTCAGCGATCAGTAAATAATGGCCGAG
>CAYXGO010000060.1:3471-8858 GCA_964464575.1 uncultured Pseudomonas sp.
ATTAGCACAGCAATACGAAATGGTGCCGGCCAGAACGGTAATTCATTAATGTCGAGTTCGTTCAGATTCATCTTACTCATTTCGGCTTCACCTCTGCGGCAGTTGCAGTGATGGTTACGATCACCGTGAACGCGCTAATTTGCTCGCCACCCGGCGCTGGGGTTTTATCACTGACGACTTGGCGAATATCAGGCTGGTCAAAAATCGGTGAATCTTTCAGCATGCGCAAAAATTCAGCCACTTGATTATTCGACACACTGCGCCCTTGCAGCGTGAGCACATTGCCTTTTTTGTTGGCGCTGGTGAGGAAAATACCGTCTGGTGTACGCGCCGCTAACTCGTTGAAGATGGTAATGGCGGTATTGCGATCTTGATGTAATTGCTGAATCAGCTTCATACGATTGATGATCTGATCTTTTTGCTTATTAATCTCTGCAATTTCAGCTATCTGACTATCGAGCAACGAAATTTGGCTTTGCATAAAGGTATTGCGATTACGCTGCTGTTGCTTCAAATCGCTAATAACGAAATAAGCGATCGCCAAAATAAGCGCCGCCACACCAATGGCGATACCAGCATGGATACCAAATTGTTGCTTGGCGCGTTGCTTTGCCGTTTCACGCCACGGCAGAAGGTTTACATGTGCCATGGAACGAAACTCCGTAACGCCAAGCCAAAGGCCTCAACAAATAACGGCCCCTGGTGTTGAAAGTGGACGAGCTTATCGGGTAGAGCGAATTGTTCAAATGGGTTCAGTGCGAGCACTGGCACCTCCACTTGCTTGCGTATGGAATCAAGCATCAGTGGTAAGGTTGCACCAGCATTAATGACCACAACGCCGGCGAACTCTTTTTCAGCCGAGTTGCCTTGGAAGGTTTGAATGCCTCGGGTCACCTGTGCAGCCATGCTCGCCAGAAAGTCTTGTAACACCAGCGCTGACATATCGTCGGTTTCGTTAGCCCGTAATTTTGCCATCAACTGAGCGTGTTCAATAGCACCATCGTTATCAATAGCGCCGAGCAAATTATTCAAGCCACCACTTTGATACCGGGTAAAAATCACTTCGCCCTGCTGTATGACGATAATTTGCACTGCAGCGTAGCCAATATCGAGCACCAAAATAGGGTGTGGGCTGGCGGCGATTTCTGGCGCTAATTGCGGTAGTAAGTGGTCACAAGCGCGCAGAATCGCTTGATTATCAACATCCATCACCTGGGTTTTAAAACCCGCGTCTTCGAGTGCCTGCACCCGCGTGTCGACACTAATAGTGCGCGTTGCCGTGACCAGTACGCGCTGCTGTCCTGCCATGGTGGCGTGCTCACCGAGGCTTTCAAAATCATAACGGACTTCAGCAATCGGGAATGGAATCAATGCTTCGGCTTCGGTTTCAATTTTTTCTGAGATAGCTTCGTCGTCTAGATCAGACGCCATCAGCACTTGTTTTGAAATTGCTTGGCTTCCTGAAACTGCGGCAACGACCTGCTTGACCGCTGTACCACTTTGCTTACGAAGCTGTATAAGTGCTTTGGTGAGGCCTTCTAAATCAGTAATTTCGTCATCAACGATGAGCTTTTTCGGCAGCGTCACCGACGCGACACGGGCAACAGTATAACTGTCCGCGGTCGGAAGTAATTCAATAGCGCGAATGGCATCACTGGAAATGTCGATACCAAGCCCTGGCTTTTTGCCGAAACCAAACAACCCCATAAATCTCTCCCATCTGGAGTATAATGGCATGTATTATTAATTATGTTCTATGCCGATGATCATAGTACGCATAAATGTAAGCTTAGTGCAAAGCCCTTTGCAATGCATAATTAAGTATTATGATTCTTACAGCTAACTTTCTATAATAAGCGGCGACTGATAGCAACCGCCAAAGGTGTCTGTGGTGAAATTCTTAAAGTGGTCATTTTACGGCTTTCTCGGCTTAATTGCTGCGGGATTACTGACGACTACTGCGTTATATCTTTACTTTGAATCTGAGTTACCCTCGGTAGAAGAGCTAAAAGATGTTCGTTTACAAACACCTATGCAAGTTTATTCAGCCGATGGTGAACTCATTGCGCAGTTCGGCGAAGTGCGTCGAATTCCTCTCAAATTAGCCGATATTCCGCAACCATTAATAGATGCATTTCTGGCCACCGAAGATCAACGCTTTTACCGCCACTATGGTATTGACCCAATCGGCGTGGGTCGGGCCTTTGTGCAATTGATTTTAACTGGAGACATTCAAGGTGGTGGCTCCACCATCACCCAACAGGCAGCGCGTAACTTTTATCTGAGCTTTGAGCAAACCTGGTCACGCAAAATCAAAGAAGCTTTTATTGCCCTGCGGATGGAAAGCGAACTCAGCAAAGACGAAATTCTTGAGCTTTATCTGAATAAAATCACTTTCGGTCATCGTGCTCACGGTGTTGGTGCCGCTGCGCAAGTCTATTATGGTCGCGATGTAAAAGACCTGACCTTAGCGCAAATGGCAATGATTGCCGGGCTGCCGAAAGCGCCGTCAACGTTGAACCCTATTTCTAACCCAGAGCGCGCACGTGAACGTCGAGCGGTCGTTCTTGGTCGTATGCTGACCGAAAAGAAAATCACCATTGAGCAGTACCGCCAAGCGCTGGCGGAACCGATCGAAACCCGATTCCATGGCCCGGAAGTGACCATGAACGCTCCGTATTTGGCCGAAATGGCGCGTGCCGAAGTGGTGAGTATTTATGGTGAAGAAATTGCGTATACCAGTGGTCTCAAGGTCTATACCACGGCCAATGCCAAGCAACAGCGCGCGGCACAAACAGCCATTCAAGAGAATTTACATGCGTATGATGAGCGCCATGGCTACCGTGGCGCCGAAGCCGTGTGGTGGCAACCAGACAACCCCGCACCTGAGCGCGATGGTTTAGTCCAACGCTTGCGTGAACTGCCGAATATCGGCTTGACGATGCCAGCAGTGGTGGTTGCAGTTGGTGAGCAACAAGCGACGGTATTACTCGGCGATGGCCGCGAGCAGCTGCTGGAATGGGCTGGATTGAGTTGGGCTCGGGCCTACATGCATGCTGAGCGACAAGGTCCACCGCCCACTACGGCGACTGAAATTTTAGCCGTTGGCCAGCAAGTGCGGGTGCGCGTGGTTGGTGAGCAATGGCGCCTAGCGCAGGTGCCAGAGCCTAGTGGCGCTATTATTGCACTGCGGCCGCACGATGGCGGAATTGCGGCGGCGGTTGGTGGCTACAGCTTTACTCTCAGCCAATACAACCGTGCCACCCAGGCTAAACGGCAGGCTGGTTCGAATATCAAGCCGTTTATGTATTCGGCAGCATTAGAGAATGGCTTCACTTTGGCGACCTTAGTCAATGATGCGCCCATTAACCAGTGGAACCCCGGTAGCGGTATCGCGTGGCGCCCGCGCAATTCACCCGACGTTTACGAAGGCCCTATCACCGTACGTGAGGCCTTGGCGAAGTCGAAAAACGTGGTGTCAGTGCGTTTACTGCGCGCTATTGGTATTGACACGGCAGTCAATTATTTGACCCGCTTTGGTTTCAATATCAATGATTTACCACGTAACGAGTCGTTGTCGTTAGGTTCAGGTTCATTAACACCGCTAGAAATGGCGCGGGGTTATGCAGTATTTGCCAACGGTGGTTATTTAGTCACACCTTATTTTATTGAGCGTATCACCGACAGTTTTGACCAAGAAATTTATCAAGCGCGCCCAGCGGTTGCTTGTATGGAGTGCGAACTCGGTGACCGTGAAGTCACCCAAGCCCCACAAGTCATCAGTGAGCAAAATGCCTTTTTGGTGACGCAAATGATGCATTCAGCGGTGTGGGGCGGCGGTAGTTGGGCGCATCGCACCGGTTGGAACGGTACCGCTTGGCGTATTCAGCGCTCGGCCGATCTAGTGCGGCAATCGAACCGCAATATCGTCGGCAAAACCGGTACCACCAATGATATCAAGGACACTTGGTTCTCTGGGTTTGTTAGCGGCTTAGTGACCTCGGCCTGGGTTGGCTTTGACAATCTTGAGCGAGCGCTGGGTAGCACCTCAATCAATACTAATTTGAGTGAAGGCGAGCAGGAAGTATCAGGCGCCGAAGGGGGTGCTAAAACGGCGTTACCGATGTGGATCAAGTTTATGGAATTGGCGATTCATGATGTGCCGGCAGAGCCGTTTCAAATTCCGCCGGGCTTAGTGTCGGCGCGGATTGATTTAAAAACCGGATTACTCAGCCGGCAGAGTGATCACACTAGCCGCTTTGAGTACTTTTTCCCGGGTACCGCCCCCACGCAGTACACCGAAGAAACGTCGTCACCGGATCCGTTCGATGACGACGACAGTATTTTTTAGCAGTAGCCGCTAACGCTTTGGTTTAGCTCTTCACCTTACTAAGGCGGCTGAGTAACTGATTGAGGTCAGATTGCACGCCGCCAGCAGTGACTTCCTTGCCTGCCCCTGGGCCACTGATAACGAGCGGCATTTCGAGATACCAATCGGTGTAAATCACGAAGATATTTTCACCCGGAATCAGGTTGGCTAGCATATCACCCTCGGGGATGTACTCGATACCGACCCGTGCTTGTACGCTATCATCGTCGCGTACCGCAAAGCTGGCCAGCAGCCGTGGCACTTTACCGGTCTGCTGTGCGTCGTGATACAGCGCATCGAGTTCAGCATCAAGCTCAGGCAGGCGCTGCATAAATTCATCCATGGGAATGTCAGCCAGCTGCTCAGGCAGCAAGCTATCTACGTCAATGTCATGCCAATCTAGTTTCAAGCCAATTTCGCGCGCCAGAATCAGCAATTTGCGAATGATATCGCGGCAGGATAAGTCTTCACGCGGGTCTGGCTCGCTTAAGCCTTGCAGTTTAGCTTCGCGGACTAAGTCGCTGAACTTCACCTCAGCGTGGAAATTCTCAAACAACCACGACATGGTGCCGGAGAAAATACCGGAAATACTGCGAATAGTATCGCCTGAGTTACGCAAGTCGTTAAGGGCATAATTCAGCGGTAAACCAGCGCCAACCGTGGTGTTGTAGTACCACTCGCGCTCATATTCGTGCTGAATGGTACGAATTTCATCGTACATACGTTTATTCGCCGAGCCACCGCGCTTGTTGGCACTGATAATATGCAGGCCGTTGGCAAACATACTCGGATACTGCTGTGCCACCGCGTCAGCATCGGTCAGATCGAGTGCCACTAGCTCATCGTAGGGGGCTTTGGGCATATCACTAATCAGTTGACCTAGCTCATACGGGGTAGCCAGCTGCTCAAAGCTAGCTTCCCAGTCACTCAGTTCTACGCCGTCATAGTCGAGCCAGCAGCGTTTGGAGTTCATGATGGCGATGATGCGCACATCCATTTGCTCGTTGATGCGCTCACG
>CAYXGO010000061.1:0-8740 GCA_964464575.1 uncultured Pseudomonas sp.
TCGGCGGTGTCTTCGCTCATCATCAATTCATCGGCATCGGGTGCAGTTTCAAACACCTGAATACCCATGTCATTGATCATGCCAATGATGTCTTCAATTTGATCCGAATCAACGATCTCAGATGGCAAATGATCGTTTACTTCTGCAAACGTTAAATAGCCTTGCTCTTTGCCTTTGGCAATAAGCATTCTGAGTTGCGATTGACGACTCTGCTGCATACAGATCTACCACCTGTTCTAAATTGCAAAAAAGAAAGCGAACCGAGCAATAACAGGATTATTACCGGTCTCAAAAATGTCTATTTACTATGTCAAATTGGGACACTAATTTAAGACCGGAAATTATAGCAGATACTGATGTTTTCAGCCAGAATTTAATCAGTTGAGGCTAGGTACACGGGCTAGTGCAAGGTCACCCGTGCCAATCATCAGACCATCCGCGAATACCACTGGGGTACATTCATCACGGGTGGTATTGCCATCTGCGTGAACCCGATGAGTGCGGTAATACATGACCCGATAGCGCACACCATCAACGGTCACTAAATCAGAAAAATTTGGGGCTCCCAGTTCGGCTTCAACAGCGGCCAAGGTGGTGCCTTCACTCAAACTCGCAATGTACTGACGATTGCGCTTCTCAGTATTGCGATAGTCACTTGAGCTATCGTAGCTATCATAACCTTCGCCGCCCACAGCAATTACGCAGCCCTGCAAACCCATACCCAATACCACGACAAGACTCAGTGCAGCCAGTTGCGATGCTTTCATAGTTATTCTCCAGACAAGTAAAAATATGACCAAGTAACAACTCGGTCGGTTCGGTAGCTAGCTTAATGCAAACATCTTGCCAAAGTGTGTAAGATATTGATTTGTTTGTAACAAGACGTGAAATGATGGACAGAGCGCCGATAACTAATGAGCAATTTCACTAACTATTGGCTTTTTCCTTTATCGCTGCGGTAGCGCAACAGTTCCTGGTATTCGCGTTTTTCCGTTTGTGTTAATGGCGTGTGACGCTCTTTTTCCAATAGTTGCGAAGCGCGTTGTTCCACGAACTGGTCAATAAAATAGACAAAAATATCGCACAGCTCACGCAGCACCGCTTCATCATCGAGATGATGCTCCCAGCGTGCCAACTGGCGAAGCGCTGATTCTTCGTTACTATCGCGCCAGCGCTCCAACAATTGCGCGGTACTATGACAGCCTTGATGAGTCTGCTCATGCAACGCCAGTAGTAACTTCATGCCCGCTATTTTTAAGCCCTGCAGCTGCGGGTGTAGCGGAATGGTCGCGGCCACCTGCGGGTGCTGTAACAGCAAGCCAATAGCCCGGCGCATGGGGGTGATTTTAAAGCTTTCAGCTTTTTTCGCGGCTGCTTTAGCCACACTTATGTGAGCACTTACTTGCGACACATCGCGGCGTAACAAGCGTGCCAAGCGCTCTAGCAAGGTCTCGCGATAAAAGGCACTGGCGACTCGCTCAATCAGCGGCTTGGCTTGTTTCAGCAAGGCTGACTTGCCGCTGTCGGTATCTAGTTGTAAGCCATCGGTGAGATGGGCAAAAAAGTAGTCGGTAAAACTCTGTGCTTGCTGCAAGCGTTGCTCGAATGCTGCTTTACCCTCTTTGCGTACTAGGGTATCGGGGTCTTCGCCATCGGGTAAAAACAGAAAGTCTAATGCCACCCCATCGTTAAGCAACGGCAAAGCGTTTTCTAACGCGCGCCAGGCAGCATCGCGGCCAGCGCGGTCGCCATCGTAGCAACAAGTGACTTGATTGGTGGCGCGGAACAGCATTTGTAGTTGCTCGGTGGTGGTGGCGGTTCCCAGTGAGGCCACGGCATAGTCAATGCCAGCTTGAGCCAGCGCTACCACGTCCATGTAACCTTCTACAATGACAATACGTTCCGGCTGTTTGTGGGCTTGGCGTACCTGGTAAAAACCGTAAAGCTCCCGGCCTTTATGAAAGATTCGGGTTTCTGGCGAGTTCAAGTACTTGGGCCCCTGCTCGGCACTCAGCACGCGGCCGCCAAAACCGACCACCCGACCACGACGATCACGAATGGGGAACATCACCCGATCGCGGAAAAAGTCATAGACGCGGCCTTGATCATTACGGTTGGCGAGCTTCAGCTCAAGTAATTGCTCGCGGCTTTGCGAGCTGCGACCTAGGCTTTGTAACAGCTGGTCCCAACCATCCGGAGCATAGCCGATATCAAAGGCTTTGACCACTTCACCGCTTAAGCCACGGCCTTTGAGGTAATCTATGACTTTGGCGGAATTGCTGTGTTGACGCAGTTGCTTGGCAAAAAATTTGCTGGCCTGCTCCATCAGTTCATAGTCATTGGCGGCTTGCTCGCGCTTTTTGGCGTCGGCTTGGGGGTTGGCACTGGTTTCTCGAGGTACTTCTACGCCCAGCATACTGGCCAGTTCTTCAATCGCCTCGACGAACTCAAGGCCATCAAATTTCATCAAGAAATCAAGTGCATTGCCATGCTCACCGCAACCAAAGCAATGATAGAACTGCTTGTCTGGAGCAACGGTAAAACTCGGGCTTTTTTCATTATGAAATGGGCAGCAGGCTTGATAGTTGCGGCCTGCCTTTTTCAGTGGCACACGGCTGTCGACCACCTCGACAATGTCGGCGCGATCCACCAGATCATGAATAAAATGCTTTGGAATTAGCCCAGCCATGCAATCCTTTCGCTATTTATTATGCAGCGACCTTGATTCGGTCAGCGCTGATTGTACATGCTTCGTGAGTAATTATCAGCAGCCAATAAAAAACCGGATTGAGCGCATCAATCCGGTTTCAGTGTCTTACTTAGAGGTGTCTTGCTTAAGCTGTCGAGATGACTGTTGTCAGTGCAAACTGATTTAGTACAGACGTGTACGACGAGCGTTGTCGCGTGACATTTTCTTCGCGTGACGTTTCACAGCAGCAGCTTTCTTACGCTTACGCTCAGTGGTTGGCTTCTCGTAGAACTCGCGGCTACGTACTTCAGACAATACACCGGCTTTTTCGCAAGAGCGCTTGAAACGACGCAAAGCTACGTCAAACGGCTCGTTTTCTTTCACTTTAACAACTGGCATTAAAATCTCACCTCAATGAATAATTCGTTGTTGTTTATCGAATTGGTTAAAAAATAACCACGACAATTAAATTTGGTGCTGAATTGTAGCGGCTTCAGATCCTGATGTAAAGCCTGAGATCAATTAAATTCTAATCACCGATGCCACTGATTTTTGCTACGGCATCAGGTAAACTTGTGCAAATTTTGTTGGCGCAAGCTATTGGAGCACGGTTCCATGATCGAAACCTTTTTAGTGCAATTTACCTCGCTGTTCACCATGATCAATCCGATCGCTGCGATCCCTATCTATATTGCGCTGACCGAAGCCATGACGCCCAAGGCGGCGCGCTGGGTAGCGATGCGTGCGTCACTCACGGCCTGTATTGCGCTGTGTGTATTTGCGCTACTTGGTGAAGCGATCTTTAGCTTCTTTAATATCTCAGTCAACGGCCTGCGCGTGGCCGGTGGTGTGCTGTTCTTTGTCATGGGCTTTGAAATGCTGCGCGGTCGCACCGTACCCAAACGTATGGACGGCGAGACCGACGGTGATTTCGGCTCCGACGTAGCAGTAACGCCTATCGGCATCCCGATGATTGCGGGCCCGGGCGCGATCACCATGGTGATCATCTTCATTCAAGCCAGCCCAGACTCAGCCAACACCATCAGCTTATTTGGCGCCATTATTGCCGTGAGCGTGCTGACCGCTATCATTCTGGCCAGCGGTCGCCGCATGCTGGCCCGCTTAGGCCGTAGCGGCACTAAAATTCTGATGCGCTTAATGGGCTTAATTGTAATGTTGATTGCCGTCGAGTTCTTCTTCGCCGGCATCAAGCCTTACATCATTGATATCGCGCGCTCAATTTAACCGAGCGCGGGCACCTCAAGGCCACGTTTGGCATAGAAGTCGGTGACATATTGGTCAAAGGTCCCGGCTTCTAGCGCGTTACGCATATCTTTCATCACGCGCTGATAAAAATGCAGGTTGTGAATGGTGTTCAAACGCCCACCGAGCATTTCGTTGGAGCGATCCAAATGATGCAAATAAGCCCGCGAGTAATTCTTGCAGGTATAGCAATCGCACTCAGGGTCAAGCGGGCCGGTATCGGTACGATTGACCGCGTTGCGGATCTTCACCACACCGTTCGAAACGAACAGATGGCCATTGCGGGCGTTACGGGTCGGCATCACACAATCAAACATATCGACGCCGCGACGCACTGCCTCCACTAAGTCTTCTGGCTTACCTACGCCCATCAAATAACGCGGCTTATCTGCTGGCATTTGCGGGGTAATATGGTCCAAAACCCGCATCATATCTTCTTTTGGCTCACCGACTGAGAGGCCGCCAATGGCATAACCATCAAAGCCGATTTGGGTGAGACCATTGAGTGAAATTGTGCGCAGTTCTTCGTACATGCCGCCTTGAATAATACCGAACAGCGCTGCGGGGTTATCGCCATGGGCATCTTTCGAGCGTTGCGCCCAGCGCAATGACAGCTCCATAGAGGTACGGGCCTGCTCGGGTGTGGCTGGATGCGGGGTACATTCGTCGAAGATCATGACAATATCGGCACCTAAATCGCGCTGTACTTGCATAGACTTTTCTGGCGTCAGCAGTATTTTCTCGCCGTTTATGGGCGACCGAAAGGTCGCGCCTTCTTCGGTAATTTTGCGCAGGTCGCCTAAGCTGAATACCTGAAAGCCGCCGGAATCGGTCAGAATGGGTTTATCCCAATTCATAAAATCGTGCAGGTCGCCGTGTTGTTTGACAATAGCAGTACCGGGCCGCAGCATCAGGTGAAAGGTATTGCCCAAGCAGATTTGCGCACCGGTAGCGGCAACTTCCTCGGGCGTCATGCCCTTCACGGTACCGGCTGTACCCACGGGCATAAAGGCTGGGGTATCAACAATACCGCGAGCAAAGGTCATTCGGCCGCGACGGGCTTTGCCGCTGGTCCCTAATAATTCAAATTTCATCACATCACCATTAAAAACGGATAAACAGTCCGAGGACGCTCAGTATACCCTAGCTGGATTTTGCGGTCACAAACATTGCGTCGCCGTAACTGAAAAACCGATAGCGTTCGCGTACCGCTTCAGCATAAGCGTTTAGCACATGTTCGCGACCAGCAAAGGCTGATACCAACATGATCAGAGTGGATTCTGGCAAGTGGAAATTGGTGATCATGGCATCGATCAGTTGGAACTGATAACCCGGGTAAATAAAGATATCGGTATAGGCGGTGTATGGTTGTAACGGCTGCTGGCTCTTTAACGCCGCTTGAGCGGCCGATTCGAGCGAGCGCACTGAGGTGGTCCCCACAGCGACCACGCGACCACCACGAGCACGTGCAGCGGCAATAGCAGCCACTGTCTCCGCTGGTACCTCGGCATATTCACTGTGCATGTGATGCTCAAGAATGTTACTCACTCGTACCGGCTGGAAAGTACCCGCGCCAACATGCAAGGTCACATAAGCGAACTCGACTCCACGTTCGCGCAAGGCCGCCAAAATTGCCTCATCAAAGTGCAAACCGGCCGTTGGTGCAGCAACCGCACCGGGCTTTTTATTGTACACGGTTTGATAGCGCTCACGATCGCTGACTTCATCAGGGCGGTCAATATAAGGCGGTAGCGGCATATGGCCATATTGCTCTAACAGGCTTAACACGCTGTCGGTATGGTGGAAATACAACTCAAACAAAGCGTCATCGCGACCGAGCATTTCCACTTCTACGGCACCTTCGAGTAGCATGCGCTGACCTGGCTTTGGCGAGCGGTTACTACGCAAATGCACGAGTGCGCGGCGATCATCCAAAATACGCTCGACCAGCACTTCCACTTTGCCGCCGGAGAGCTTTTCACCCAAAAGCCGCGCGGGGATCACCCGCGTATCGTTAAACACCAATAAATCGCCCGGCTGTAATACCGCGATAATATCGCTAAACTGTTGATGCGCTATGCCACCGGTATTGCCGTCAAGGCACAGTAAACGACTGGCACTACGCTGGGGTTGCGGATAGCGGGCAATTAATTCATCGGGTAGCTCAAAGCTAAAATCGGTCACGTTCATGGCTAGATTTCAAGTTTCCGTTAACAGCGGGTGTGGCGCGTACTTTACCCTGTTTAATAGGCAAAAAAAAGCGCACCGACTGGCGGTGCGCGAAGCTATGAACAACCCTTCTACCGTTCACTAAAAAGAATACGTGATTGCTTTGCTTAACAGATCACTGGCACCTTTCTCGCCTTTGCAATTCATCACATCTTTTTTCGCGAATACATGAATTTTGTCGTTGTCCTGTTCACCAGCACCAATAATAACTAGGCTGATATGCTCATTATTGGGTAAGTCGCGCAAGGTGCTACCGTAATCACACAAGGTCTGCACAAAGGTCTGCTCGAAACTAGCCACCCGTGCGGCGCGCGCTTGCTGCATCTCTTCCATACGAGCGCTGGTGCGTTGCTCGATTTGTCCTTGCGCTTGACGTAGTTCAGCTCGCGCTGATTGCATGCGCTGTTGCGCTTGCTCGAGTTTCATTTTGGCCTCGGCTAACTGTTGCGCAGATTGCTTGCGAGCACTTTCACTCGCCTCTTTATCGACCCGCGATAGATCACGAATCACCCGCCGCGCATCGCGCATTTCCTCTGCGGCATCACGCATGGTCGAGACCGCTTGGCGCAATTCATCGGAAAACGTGACACCGTCTTCAAAATGAATTTCATCACCCTCGATACGTACTTCGTGGCTATCGATGATAACCTCAACCTCACGCTGCTCGCCATCGTCTATCTCAATGACTTTTTCGACCCGTGGCCCGCGCCGGTCAATTTGGATTAATTCGAGCTTTTCCATAGGTGGCATGGGTGGCATGGGTGCTGTCGACATGCCAAAACGTTGCATGCGACTGCCAAAATTAACCCGATAGACCACGCCCTGCCCGGCTAAATAGGTGCTCTCGAGCGGGCTACGCTCGGCCCAGCTGCGCTTGCGGTCATCACCCTGCTGATGGCCGATAGCGGTATTGATAATGCTGGCCATAATATCTAACTGCTTGGTCAACGCCTCGCGTTGCTGCGCGTTTGCCCAGCTCGCAGCGCTTAGGGTGAGTGCCGCTACGGTGGCGGTCAAAATGAATGTGCGCATACCATGATCCTCAATTATTGACTAACAGGTTGGTAAAGCGGATAACCGCTTTGTTGGAGTAAATCTTCAGAAATTTGCTGAATTTGATTGGCGAAAAATACCTGATCATCTTCACGCTGGGCGTTGACGTAACGGATCAGGTCCGCCATGTCGTCATTGCGCTCTTGACGATTTGCCGCAATCACGTAATTGACCAGCTGTTGATTCGCCACGTTCATATCTTCGCGCATATCGTTACGCAGGGTGACACCGTAGTTGACCAAGGCCACTTGCTGCGCCGCCGCATACTCATTGAGACGCTCGGCAACACGCTGTTCAATGACGAGAGGATCAATAGCGCTGCCACCGAAGCGTACGGTGAGCCCCTGCTCGTTACTGATGATCTGGGTATTACCCACCACCAGCAAAAGTGCCAACGCCGAGCAGGCCATTGAGGCCAGCGGCAACCATGGTCGCTGCCACCAAGCTAGACGCGGCTGCTGCGCGCTACGAAAGGTGCGCTGGCGATCCCAGTTGGGTACCGGTTGGGGCTCCCATTGATCGGCAAGCTGCTGTAATTGGTCAGTGAATGGATGCTGTTGCTTCATACTGCCTCCAAGTCGCGTTGTAGTTTCTCTACAGCACTATAAAGTCGTGATTTAACGGTACTCAGCGGCACCTCAAGTTGGGCCGCGATATCTGCCAATGGCAGATGCTGAAAAAATTTCAATTCCACCACGTGGCGCTGTTCCAATGGCAGCTTTTGCAGTGCAGCAACAAGTTGGTTACCGCGCTGCTGGCCCTGATAGACCTGCTCTGGATGATGCCAATCTTGCTCACTGGCCTGACTGTCCACGCTGTCCATGTCGAGATGGTCACGACGGCGTCGATACACCTCAATACAACGATGATGAGCGATAGTCAGCAGCCAGGTTTTAAAACTGGCGTCCCCCCGCCAGCCGGCTAAATTGCGAAACACGGACAAAAACACGTCTTGTAGCAAATCCTGCGCATCCTCGCGCTGGCCAAGCATGCGCAAGCCATAGTTATACACTAAGCCTTCATAACGCTTAACCAATTGCAGCCAAGCTTGCTTGTTGTTATCCAGTGCTCGTTCAATGAGCCGTTCATCTGAGGGTGCAAACACGCGTTTCGTTCCTTAATGACTTGTAACCTTAGTCGATATCAGCGTTTAAAAAGTTTGTTTATGGCAAAAAAAAGGTGGCTCAATGGCCACCTTTTTGCAATCTCGTGCAGTGCAGTATGCGTTACACAGTGAAAATACCCTTCAGCATGTAGAAGAACATAATCGACATGATGGCACCGGCGGGTAAGGTGACTACCCACGACACTACGATGTTACGCACCACGCCTAAGTTCAGAGCGGCAATACCACGCGCCATACCAACACCCAATACTGCGCCCACCAACGTTTGTGTGGTGGAAATCGGCAAGCCAGTCCCTGAGGCGATAACCACGGTGGTGGCGGCTGCAAGCTCTGCAGCGAAACCGCGGCTTGGGGTTAAATGGGTAATGCCTTTACCGATG
>CAYXGO010000062.1:0-8711 GCA_964464575.1 uncultured Pseudomonas sp.
CGCGCGGTCATAAATCCCCGCTGCCAGGTAATCGAGGCCCAGCTCGAACATCGCAGCGCGCCGCTCTTGCTCAGTAATTGATGGTCGTGAGGTTAAGTTTTGGTGAATTTTAATGGCTCGGTCCACTTCACCACGGCGGCGAAATAATTTGCCCAGCGCCCAGTGTGTTTCCAGCGTATCTGAATCAACATCGAGTAATTCAATAAACAAATCAACCGCTTTGTCGGGCTGATCAGAGAGGAGTAAATTCAACCCAGTAACATATTGGCGAGAAAACTGTTCTTGTTCACGGCGGTCTTCATTGCGAACACTATTACGCCCCATAAACCACCCATAAGCGGCAGCTACCGGAAGTAAAAGGAACAGCAGTTCTAACATAGCAATTAACTCACTTTCTGCGCAGCTTTACGCTGTTGGCGTAACTGATGCCGCAAGCCAAGTTGGCGCGCCAACATGCTTAACAAACCGAGCAAAAAGCCAATCAACAAAAATCCAGCAACAACCCAAGTGAGCGGTACATCGTAGCGACCAATCAACAAATCAACCTGTACTTGCTGTTGGTTAAGAGCACCAAAAGCCACCGCAAACAGAAAAAGTAGCAGCAATGGCAACACCACAAAGATAAAGCGAATCATAAGGTTCCCTATACGACGCTCAAAAAAAAACGGCATGCTTAACTATAGCATGCCGTTTCTGTTTACTCGACGTTAAATCGTGTCGACACGTTCGCGTAATTCCTTACCCGCTTTGAAGTGTGGAACATATTTTCCTTCTAGTTCCACCGCTTCACCGGTTTTCGGGTTACGACCCACGCGTGCGGCCCGATAATGCAACGAAAAACTACCAAACCCACGGACTTCAATGCGCCCGCCTGATGACAATTCTTGCGCCATCTGTTCAATAAGTTCCTTCACCGCATCTTCAACCTGACGCGGAGAAAACTCAGGATACAACCTTGCCAACTGCTGAATCAGCTCTGACTTTGTCATCGTAAGCTCCTCTGTGATGCGTCAATGCCTAATCGGGCCAAACACTATTATTAGTCGTTTTTAGCTGCTTTGAAAGCTTCTGCCATGGCATTTGAGAAACCGTCAGGGTCGTCTTGCTGCTTGTTCACAGTTTCCATAGCTTCTTTCTCTTCAACTTCGTCTTTTGCACGAATTGACAAGCTCAGTGCGCGGCCTTTACGGTCAACGCCCATGTAGCGAGCTTCGATACTATCACCAACTTTCAATACCGTGCTGGCATCTTCGATGCGGTCACGTGAAATGTCAGCAACGCGTACGTAGCCTTCTACTGAGTCAGCCAGTTCGATTTTGGCGCCTTTGGCATCAACTTCGACAACCTTACCTGTAACGATAGCACCTTTTTTGATGCTCGCCAGATAATTGTTGAACGGATCTTCTTCAAGTTGTTTGATACCTAAAGAGATACGCTCGCGCTCGGCGTCAACTTGCAAGACGATAGCAGTAACTTCTTCGCCTTTCTTGAATTCACGTACAGCTTCTTCGCCAGTAGCATTCCAGCTGATATCTGATAAGTGAACCAGACCATCAATACCGCCATCAAGACCGATGAAGATACCAAAGTCAGTGATTGACTTGATCTTGCCAGATACTTTGTCGCCCTTGTTGAAGTTCTTAGCGAACTCTTCCCACGGGTTAGCTTTACACTGTTTCAGGCCTAAAGAAATGCGGCGACGCTCTTCGTCAATTTCGAGAACCATCACTTCAACAACGTCACCTAAGTTCACTACTTTAGATGGGTGAACGTTTTTGTTAGTCCAATCCATTTCAGAAACGTGTACTAAGCCTTCTACGCCTTCTTCGATTTCTACGAAGCAGCCGTAATCAGTCAGGTTAGTGACGCGACCAGTCAAACGGTGGCCTTCTGGGTAACGGTTAGCGATAGCCGCCCATGGATCTTCGCCTAATTGCTTCAACCCTAAAGATACGCGAGTACGATCACGATCGAACTTCAATACTTTCACGTTGATTTCGTCACCAACGTTGACTACTTCACTTGGGTGCTTAACGCGTTTCCAAGCCATATCAGTGATGTGCAACAAGCCGTCTACGCCACCTAAATCAACGAACGCGCCGTAGTCAGTCAGGTTTTTAACGATACCCTTAACTTCTTGACCTTCTTGCAGATTTTCTAACAACTGATCGCGCTCTACGCTGTTCTCAGTTTCAATAACCGCACGGCGTGAAACAACTACATTGTTGCGCTTCTGGTCGAGCTTGATGACTTTGAATTCTAATTCTTTGTTTTCTAAGTGCGTGGTTTCACGAACCGGACGCACGTCAACCAGTGAACCAGGCAAGAACGCGCGAACGCCGCCTAAATCAACAGTGAAACCGCCTTTCACTTTGCCACTGATTAAACCAACAACGGTCGCTTGCTCTTCGTAAGCTTTTTCCAGCTGCAGCCAAGCTTCGAAGCGCTTCGCTTTCTCGCGAGAAAGAATGGTTTCACCGAAGCCATCTTCAACTGCATCCAAAGCTACGTCGATGATGTCACCAACTTTTACTTCCACTACGCCTTCAGCGTTACGGAATTGCTCTACTGGAATAGCACTCTCAGATTTCAGACCAGCGTCAACCAATACCACATCGCGGTTAATCGCAACGATAGTACCTTTAACAATGGAACCAGGACGAGTTTCGGTTGTTTTCAGACTTTCTTCAAACAGCTGTGCAAAATTATCTAACATAAGGTTATGTATCTTCAGGTTGAGTACGTCCACCAAACACTCCAGTGAGGCGGGGTTGTTAGCATTTATCTGTGTGCATCCGTGCCACAGACCGCCAAGTTAGCTGGTTGTTTTAACCAACTTTCTCAGAATTTGATAATTTGCTATGGGCAAAAACTAGAATCTGATCAACCACTTCAGTGATTGATAACGTTGTAGAATCTACAAATAGCGCATCGTCGGCTGGCACCAAAGGCGCCACCGAACGATTGGTATCGCGATAATCGCGTTCAACGATATCGGCGATTAATTGCTCAATATTAGCAGCAAAACCCTTTTCTAGCAATTGTTCATAGCGCCGCCGCCCGCGTTCTTCGGGGCTTGCGGTTAAAAATATTTTGGCTTCGGCTTGTGGGAAAACTACCGTGCCCATATCGCGACCGTCGGCAACTAAACCCGGTAGATCTTTAAATGCGCGTTGGCGGCGCAGCAGGGCTTCACGTACCCGTGGTAAAGCGGCAATCTTGGAGGCCATAGTGCCTACCGCTTCGGCGCGAATCGACATGGTCACGTCTTCGCCTTCAAGAATGATGTGGGTCAGGTTCTTCTGTTCTTCCACCTCAAATTTGACATCGAGATCAGTCGCTAGAGCCACCAAACCTACTTCATCGTCGGCGGAGATATCATGATGCAAAGCCGCCAAGGCCAACACCCGATATATTGCGCCGCTATCGAGCAAGTGCCAACCAAGCTTCTCGGCTAAGATACGGCTCACCGTACCCTTACCAGCACCACTTGGGCCGTCGATAGTTATAACTGGAATAGATTTTCCCATGAATTCCTCAAGCAGACAAAAGCGCGCTTATTATACGGATTTCGCCACAAAAAGCACCCATTATCGCTCGTTAATGCTAGCGACAGCGTTGCTGGAATTCGCTAAAGAATTGCGGGTAGGTTTTAGCACAACACTCGGGATCAAGAATAGTTACCCCGCTTTCAGTAAAGCCAAGTAAGGCAAAACTCATGGCAATGCGATGGTCATCATAGGTGTGAATGGCGGCATGCTGCAAAGTATGCGCCGGAGTAACATGTAGGCTATCAGCTTGCTCCACCACCTCAGCACCTAATTTGCGCAGTTCAGTGGCCATTGCGGTAAGCCGATCAGACTCTTTAATACGCCAATTAGCGACGTTGCGGATATGCGTTGTGCCGCTGGCAAACAGCGCCAAGGTGGCAAAGGTCATAGCCGCATCGGGGATTGCGTTGAGATCAGCATCAAGGGCTTTTAATGGCGCTCCTTGCACGTCAATCCACTGGTCGGCAACAGTCACCTTGGCGCCCATAGTGGCCAAATAATCGGCAAAGGCAACATCGCCTTGGATGCTCTCACGCCCTACTCCATGCACCCGCAATGGGCCACCGCCAATGGCGGCCGCTGCCAGCCAGTAACTGGCGGCACTGGCATCACCTTCAACCCAGTAATGCCCGGGCGACTGATAACGCTGTCCACCGGGAATTAAAAATTCTTGTTCGCATACTCGGTGTACCTGAATACCGAAGCGCCGCAGCATCGCTAAGGTCAGTTCAATATACGGCCACGACACCACCGTACCCGTTAATTTCAGCAAGCTATCGCCGGCAAGCAGCGGTAACGCCATCAGTAAGGCGCTGACATATTGGCTGGAGGCACTACCGTCGATACTGACTTGGCCGGGCTGCAGGCCACCCTGCAGACGCAATGGCGGATAACCAGATTGCCCCACATAGCTCACCTGGGCACCGGCAGCAACTAAGCTATCCACCAGCGCGGCAACAGGCCGCTGCTGCATGCGTTGGTCGCCGGTGACGGTGAGTGGTTGGGTCAGGGTAGCGCTCAGTACCGCGGTAAGAGGACGCAGCGCGGTACCGGCATTACCTAGGTCAAGCTGGCTTGGACACTGCGGCCACATACCCCCGCAACCACGAACGCGCATGGTGGTTGGCTGTGCCGCGTCAATCTCAATCACCACCCCTAACGCCCGTAATGCCTCGAGCATTCGCTCGGTGTCATCGCTACGCAGCATATTAGTCAGCTCAGTAGTACCTTGACTAACCAACGCAGCCATTAGTAACGCCCGATTAGCGATACTCTTTGAGCCCGGTAAAGTGACCTCACCGGAACATTGCGTCAACCCTTGCAAATACAGGCTATTGGGGCCGTTCATGGGCTTAGCGAGAGGCCCCTAGAATAGTTTGCATGGCATCAATAAAAGCTTGGTTTTCATGCTGTAAACCAATACTGACCCGCAAATGGTTGGGTAATTCATAACCGGCGATCGGCCGAACAATGACTCCAGCATGAAGTAACTTTTGATAAATTTCGGCGGCAGCAGGACCCACTTCAATAGTCAAAAAATTGCCCCAAGACGGAATATACGGCAGCCCGTTGGCGTCGCAAAAAGCGATCAACTGCGCCATACCCTGCTGGTTAATCTGAACTGATTGCGCTAAGTAATCGTCGTCATCGAGGGCTACTTCGGCGGCACGCAGGCTTAAACTGTTCATATTGAACGGTTGGCGCAAGCGATTGAGATAGTCGGCGACACTTGCATGGGACACCGCAAAACCAGCGCGCAAACCGGCTAAGCCATAAGCCTTGGAAAAGGTGCGACTAACAATCAGGTGCGGAAACTCTGCCACCCACACCATAGACGGCGCACACTCGGCGGCACTGACATACTCAGAGTAGGCTTCATCTAACACCACTAAAATATGCTGCGGCACCTGCTTAATAAAGGCATACAGCTGCGCAGTCGGTAAAAAGGTGCCGGTAGGGTTATTCGGGTTGGCAATAAAAATCATTTTGGTGCGGTCGGTAATAGCTGCCAGCATCGCCTCTAAATCATGGCCGTAGTTCTTGGCTGGTACGGCAATACCTTTGGCACCAATGGCTTGGGTGACTAACGGATACACCACGAAGGCATGTTGCGAATAAATCACCTCATGCTGATCGTTCACATAAGTGCGGGCAATCAATTCAAGGATATCGTTGGAGCCGTTACCGAGAGTGATTTGGTTCACCTGTAAACCAAATTTGCTGGCGATTTTACTCTTTAAATAAAAGCCGTTAGCATCGGGGTAACGGGCTAAGCCATTAATCTGCTCGATTAACGCCTGCTTCACCTTGGCACTTAAACCTAATGGATTTTCATTGGATGCCAACTTCACAATGTTTTTGATGCCCAGCTCGCGCTCTAACTCTTCAATAGGCTTGCCAGCCTGATACGGGCTAAGATTACGAATACCCGTGTTAGCAAGCTGTTGGGCGTTAAATTCCGACATGATACATCCTTTAATTAATTACGCTTTTTTCTCAAAATCAGCCATAAACGCCAATAATGCGTCTACACCTGCCATCGGCATGGCGTTATAAATACTCGCCCGCATACCGCCGACAAAGCGGTGGCCTTTTAGGCCCACTAGGCCGTGCTGCTCAGCCTCACGCAAAAAACGCTCGTTGAGGGCGTCATCCGCTAATAAAAAAGGCACATTCATTAATGAACGGTAATGCGCGTGAACTGGATTTGAATAAAAGCTGGAACGGTCAATAAAATCATACAGTTTAGCGGCTTTGGCGCGGTTTAATTGCTCCATAGCGGCAACCCCACCTTGGCGTTTTAACCACTGGAATACCAGCCCTGACAAATACCAAGCAAAGGTATTTGGGGTGTTGTACATGGAGCCCTCTTTGGCTTGTACGGTGTAATCCATAATAGTCGAGGTATTGCGCTGGGCCTTGCCGAGGAGATCATCGCGTACAATCGCAATGGCGAAGCCAGACGGACCAATGTTCTTCTGCGCACCGGCATAGATCACGCCAAAGCGCGAAACATCAAGGCGGGTAGATAGAATATTAGATGACATGTCTGCCACTAACGGAGCGGCCACGTCAGGGATATCGTGTACCGCTATGCCATCGACGGTTTCATTGGGGCAATAATGAAAATACGCCGCCTGCTCCGATAATTGCCACTGCTGCGGGGCACAGATGGCCTTACCCTGCTCGGTTTGCACCGGTCCACCCACTACATTGACCTGAGCGACATACTTTTGCGCTTCACGAATGGCAAACTCAGACCAAATACCGCAATTCAGGTAATCTACTGTGGCATCTGGGCTGGCAATATTCTGTGCAACAGCGCTGAATTGACCGCGGCCGCCACCATGCATGAACAACACCTGATAGTTGTCAGGAATTGCCATTAAGTCGCGCAAGTCTTGCTCAGCTTCCGCCGCCATCCGCATAAAGGCTGGATCACGATGACTGATTTCAAGCACGGATATGCCGCAATTACGCCAGCTGAGAAACTCAGCCTGGGCTTGCTGCATGACCTCTGCCGGCAGCATTGCCGGCCCCGCAGAAAAGTTAAACGGGGCATTCATGCAGCTTAATCCTTCTGGTTATCGTCAGTATCTTCGGCTACATCGCTATCGTCTGCGTCATCGCCGTCATCATCTAAATCATCGTCGAGATCATCAGTAATGAGATCGTCATCGCCTTCTACCGGTTCATTCAACAAGGCATCGGTTTCGTCTAATTCTTCGCTTTCGTCAATCCGTTGCAAACCAACGACAAACTCGTCGTCACCGGTACGAATTAGCCGCACACCTTGAGTGTTACGCCCGACGACTGATACTTCACTGACGCGGGTACGTACTAAGGTGCCTTTGTCGCTGATCAGCATGATTTGGTTATCGCTCACACATTCCATAGCGCCAACCACTAAACCGTTACGCTCACTGACTTTGATCGATAACACGCCTTTAGTAGCACGGCTCTTGGCTGGGTAATCTGCTAATGGCGTGCGTTTACCATAGCCGTTTTCAGTGACCGTGAGGATACACGGCTGCTCATCCTCGTCACTGCTGCGGCTTGGCACAATCAATGACACCACCTTTTGCCCATCAGCTAAACGGATACCACGTACACCAGTGGCAGTACGGCCCATGGAACGCACTTGCTCCTGGCTAAAGCGCACCACTTTACCGGCATCTGAGAACAACATCAGCTCGTCACCGGCCGAGGTAATAGCCACGCCAATTAACTCGTCACCATCATTCAAATTCAAGGCAATAATGCCACTCGAACGTTGCCGTGAATACTCTACCATTGGCGTCTTCTTGATAGTGCCGTTGCGTGTTGCCATCACCACGAACTTGTCTTCCGGATAATCACGGGTTGGCAAGATAGCAGTTATGCGCTCGTCGGCTTCCAGCGGCAGTAGGTTCACAATAGGGCGACCACGCGCAGTGCGGCTGGCCAATGGCAATTGGTACACTTTCATCCAGTAAATACGGCCACGCGTCGAGAAACACAAAATAGTATCGTGGGTGTTAGCGACCCATAAGCGCTCAACGAAGTCTTCTTCTTTCATGCGCGTTGCCGCTTTGCCTTTGCCACCTCGGCGCTGGGCTTCGTACTCAGTCAACGGCTGATACTTCACGTAACCAGCGTTTGACAGAGTCACCACCACATCTTCTTCGTTGATTAAATCTTCCATGCTGATGTCATGCGCTGCTGCGGTAATTTCCGTGCGGCGTGCATCGCCATAATCAGCACGAATTTTTTCTAGCTCTTCACGAATCACTTCCATCAACCGTGCTGAGCTATTCAGAATGTGCAACAAGGCTTCAATTTGCACCAAGATTTCTTTGTATTCATCGAGGATCTTCTCGTGCTCAAGCCCAGTCAGCTTCTGTAAGCGCAAATCGAGAATGGCTTGTGCCTGCTCTTCGGTTAAGAAGTACTGGCCGTCGCGAATACCGTATTGTTCTTCTAAATGATCGGGACGTGCGGCATCAACTCCAGCGCGCTCCAGCATGGCGGCTACATCACCTAACTGCCAAGCGCGTGCCACTAAGCCCAACTTGGCATCAGCAGCAGTTTTCGAGGCGCGAATCAATTCAATGATTTCATCAATATTGGCCAGCGCAATGGCTAAGCCTTCCAAAATATGCGCGCGCTCACGAGCTTTGC
>CAYXGO010000063.1:0-8674 GCA_964464575.1 uncultured Pseudomonas sp.
GGACTCAACGCATAGGTGGTTGAAATTTGCGCTTCATGACGGGCATTACTAACGTGCTGTTGCATGGCGTGTTCCTTGGTTTGTGCATAAACACTGGTACAACCAAGGGTTAAGGCAATGGCGGCAGCAAGCAGCATTTTTGATGTTAAAATAGTCATCATGATTTCCTTGTTCGATTAGAGCTGCTTGTTCTTGTCCATGAATTGGTTCACTTGCTTCTTGGCCACGTCATGGCTCACGCCATAGCGTTTTTCCACTAAACCAGCTAGCTCTTGGCGATCACCGCAACAATTTTCCAGTTCTTTCTCACTGATTTTGCTCCATTCAGTTTTCGCTGATTTCACTTGCTTCGCCCATCGCGTTTGACGCGCTGGATTAGCTGGGTTAGCCATAGCCTGTTGGTCGCTGGCCGTCGATACACTTTTGCGCGAATCAGCTTGCTCTTTATGAGTGTTTGAATCGTTCGCCTGGGTTACTTCAGGTTGGTTCTCGATATGCTTAGTCATAATAAGTACCTCTAGATGTAATCAGCCGACACCGAAATGTGGGGGCTGTGGAATAACAATGCGCTCTTTAAAACGAACGGTCGGTTCGCCAACGAACATAGCCGGTAAATAGTTTGTAAAGTTCACTACGATAAAATTGTGAGGAAATTCAATACCTGACGTTTGGCAGACTCATAGCTGATGCTGTAGCGCTTTTCTACCAAGCTTGCTAACTGACGAAAATTACCTTCGCTGCGCAACAGTTCAGCTTCGCTTAGTAGACTCCAATGAAGACGAGCAATCTTGACGTTTTGCACCCATTGGTGTGGTGGCATTGAATAGGCTGATGCCAGGTTTGGCGCGCCTTTTTCGTTAGATGGTTTTTGCTGGTCGGTAATTAACGGCCGCCAATTGATTTCAGTGCGCTTTGTCATAATGACCTCGATGGATAGCTTCGAGACCATTGTGCCTAGTTAGAGAAACATAATCGGTGCGCCAGCGAACATAGTGATGATAATTTTTTGTAAACTTTTGGTTGTAAGGCTAAACTAGATGCACCGCATACCAATAGGGAAATTTATGACTCTTAAAACCTTAATCACCGCCTGCGTGGCACTGGCAATAGCTGGCTGTGCTAGCCAAGCGCCGCAACCCAAAGTCAGCACTGGCGGTGTCAGTGCACAAGAGCAATTACAAGCCCAGCAGCAATTGCCGGAGCAACGTCAAGGCTTAGGGTTGAAGCGTAAGATTGCGGTTGGCCGGCTTACTAATGAAACGAACTACGGCCGCAGCTTGCTGCGTGAAGCCGCGACTGGCGTGCATGATCAAAAGATCTCAGACATGTTCACCCAGGCCATTGCCAACACCAATCAGTTCCTAATTTTTGAGCGCCAAGATCTCGCCGCTATTCAAGCTGAGCAAAGCCTTACTGGCGTCAGCCAACAACTGGTGGGTGTCGACACCTTGGTCATTGGCTCACTCACCGAATTTGGCCGTAACACCACCGGAGAGCGCGGTTTCGTCTCCAGTAGCAACAAACAAGAAGCCACCGCCACAGTCGATTTACGCTTAGTCGATGTTGCCAGCGGCCAGGTGATTGCCTCGGTATCGGGCACCGGAAGTTCATCGCTGGAACAATCGCGGACTATGGGTTTTGGCTCGGTAGCCGGTTATGACGGCAGCCTAAACGACATTGCTATTGGTGCAGCGGTGAATGCAGCCGTAGAAAATATGCTCCAACTGTTATTAGAAAAACCCTGGACAGCAGATGTTTTAGCGCAAGAAAACGATCAGGTTTTTATTAGCGGTGGCGAAAGTCAGGGTGTTAAAGCCGGTATGGTGTTTGATGTAATGAGCAAAGGCCGTGAAATTTACTCAGCGACCGTAGGCAGCGCTATCACGCTACCAGGACAAAAGGTCGCTGAGCTAGAAATCATCGGTACTTTCGGCAGCGATGCTATGAATCAAGGCGCTATGGGTATTATTCGCAGCGGCAGTATTGCTGGCCTTGACCTGAAAACCTTGGAAGTGCGGGAGCAAAGCCAATGAAACATCTAGTGATGATTTTGGCATTAGTATTGGGCCTAAGTGGCTGCGTGCAAAAACCTACCGCTACCACCGATATTGCTGACACCTCGCCGACAGTAAACTTTGCGGTAGCTGGTGAGGTTACCGGTATGGAACTTATTGTCGACGGCATTTCATACGGTGCTTTAAGCCAATATCTGGCTCCGGGGCAAGCGCTGAAGTTAATACCGGGCAAGCATGTGATTGCCATCAGGACAGCGCAAGGCACCGCCTTCTCGCAGGAAGTGTATTTAAGCGAGTCAACTCACCGTACTATCGAGACCAACCTATAATGAACGATAAGTTACTCGGCGCCCTTGTAGGCGCCGCACTTTTATCTGGCTGTGTGACTAACAATCAGCTGTATCAATGGGGTAATTACGAAGAGACCCTATTTGTCTACTTTCATGAGCCTGAAGTTCGCGATGAAATGCTGGCTAACTACTACATCTTTGTCAATCAAGCGGCGAGAGGCACCAGCAAAAGTAGCAAGCCGCTAGCTCCGGGGTTATTCGCCGAAGCGGGTACCTTTATGTTAGAGGCTGGAGATATGGATGCCGCCATTCGGTTTTATGAACTGGAAGCCAACACCTGGCCAGAAAGCCGCCACCTGATGACGACACTCATCACCAATTTGCGCGCACAAGCGGAGCGCCAGCAAGGAGCAGCTGATGAAAAATAGACTTTTAGTACCTTTAATCGCTCTCCTGTTATCAGCCTGTGCAGCACAGCCAATTGATAAAAGCTACTTAGAACCGCTGCATCAAGCGCGCTTGAAATCTATATTAATTGTGCCGGTACAAAATAATGTCATTGACGTACTGGCGCCCACCTCGGTATTAGCCACCCTGCCCTATAGTCTGGCAGAAAAAGGCTATTACACCTTCCCGGTCAATACCGTTAAGACACTATTAGAAGCCGAAGGTTATTATGAGCCGGCTGAAGTGCATAACGCACCGCCTGAGCAACTGGCTGCTCTATTCGGTGCTGACAGTATATTGTATGTGACCATTCATGAATGGGATGCCAAATACGTGGTCATCAGTACCACGACGCAAGTAGATTTTGAATATAAGCTGGTGAGTGCTGATGGTTCCTTGTTATGGCAAGCTCGTAAGCAAATGGCCTATTCACCGCAGCAGCAAAATAGTTCGGGAAACCCATTGGCTGATTTACTGGTGATGGCCATCACCGCTGCCGTTGAGCGTGCCGCGCCGAATTACCTGCCACTTACACGCGCTACCAATGCGCAAGCTTTCAATGGTATCGACACCGCGTTACCACCCGGTCCGTATAGTCGCGAGTATCAGCTCTACTATCAAAAGCTTACGCCAACGCCAGCCACAACAAGTCCGACCACTCAAGAGAATTAACTGCCAGCCCCTTACGGGGCTGTGTCACCCCAATTTCTTTACAATGTAATATGATCTATGATATTTGTCAGATGTCATAGGTTAAATTATAAACAACGCTGCAAATTGGGACTGCACGCTGTAACTTATGGATGCCAACAATAAAGAGTCGTGCTGCTCAGGCTTTGATGCTAGCACCAAACTCAACGATAAACCTAAGGCAGAACGCATGTTTAAAACACTCAAAACCTGTTCAGCGATGCTCATGATCGGCTTCGCTAGCGTCGCTATGGCGCAAGAAACAACCGTTTACACTAGTGATTCTTCAGTGACTGCATGGGACCCTATTCTACCCTCTATGGCCTACAACAATTGGCCCGTCGATGCATGTAAAGTCAATCCTGACGTAACCCTAAATGATAATTGGGTCAACCCGCACGCAGCCTTTTCATTTGGGACCAATGCCCACCCGTGGCAACCAGGCGCAGCCTTAAGTGCATCCTGGATCAATGCATGGGACAACCTCTTCTCCATCGGTCCAAGCGGTCAAAACTGGTCTCGTTACACCAAGGAAGTTAGCGGTAACGGTGACTTTGTGCTGAATTTATTAGCCGACAACTGCTCATGGATCTACCTTGATGGCACGTTAGTGGGCTATCAGGGCCCAGTCTCTGTCCCGGGTGAATACCCAGTCAGTTTAGACGGTACCCATACCTTAGACTTCTTAATCTTTGACGGCGGTGGTTTAGCCGGTGGGATGTTCCAATTAGAAACCAACATCAACACCACCTTTGTCGACACTGATGGTGATGGTTTGACTGATGCTGAAGAGGTGCTCTATCAGACCGACCGATTGAACCCAGACACCGATGGTGACGGCTTCACTGATGGCGAAGAGGTTGCTGCCGGCACCGATCCGAATGATGGCAATGACTTCCCTGTTATCAATGCCGACACGGACGGCGATGGTATCTTTGATAGCGCTGATGCCTGTGCCAATACTGCCGCTGGGGCAGTCGTTGACCAGTTTGGTTGCTCTGGTGTACAGAACATTGGTAACGCCTGTGCCTGTGAGGGTAGCGCGCCAAACATGCCATGGAAGAACCACGGTCAGTACGTCAATTGTGTGGTAAAAGCGCGCAATAGCCAAGTGAATATGGGCTTATTGACTGAGGCTGAAGGTGCAGCCTTGGTGAGCTCTGCTGCACAAAGTAGCTGCGGCAAACCCGCTGGCAAAGGTAAAAATAAATAACCGTTGGCTGTTATGGAAAAGCCGAGCTTGATGATGCTCGGCTTTTTTGTGGCTAAGTGCCTGCCCCTTAGCTGTTAAAAGAAAAACGACCAGCCGAGCTTCACACCAAGGTATTGCTGGTGTTCAACAGTAAGCCGAAGATCAGACGATTGGGATTGATAGAGTGCCGCGGCGCATTGCGAATGCAATCGTTGTGCAGTAACTCGCTGCGATACCGCTAAGGGCTTGGTAAACTCGCACAGCCAGGTACGCTCACCGATAGTTCCCTCTACCCCAACGCGTCCGGTTAGGGTCAAATTATGGTCATCTCCCACCGCCTCTTTGTCGTGCAGCCGTGCCCCTGCGAGCGCATAAAAAACCACACCTGAATCGAATTGATGCGCTTTACCGTAACCACCCTCAACATAAACAGCCAAAGGTGCTTGCAAGGTGCGGAAACGGCGCCGTTCAGCGCCCACTGCTAATAGCCACGACTCCCCGCCATCGCCCGGCAAGCCAGTATTACTAACATTCAATGAGGTCAAATTAAACAGTGACAAACGCTCCAGCAGCAAGCTGCCATCGCGCTGTGAGACAGTGAGTTCGCCCATCATTAACTCCGAATGCTTGGGCTTACCGATTTTCGGTTGCAACCGATCATAGTAAGTGGGCCGTACCGTCAGTTCCCAAGTATTGGCCTGGTCCGTTAGGTTCAGATACGAAAAACGCACCATATTAGGTGGTTGACCCAAATGGGGTTGTTCCGCTGCAGCGACCACTTGATGATTGTTACCGGGTTCATAGCGCAACAATGCCCGCAACACCTGCTGACGCTGTTGACTGTAGGCCGCTTCATCAGGATTTTGTAGCAACAGAAAGTCAAAATACGAGGCCAGTGTAATCAATACCCGTTTTTGATCCTGTGCCGTTAATTGGGTAAATAAGGTCCCTTCAGGTTGGTGATAAACCCACTCATCAACGGCATTTTTTAAAACATCAGGCAGAGCATTGTATTGTGATTGAAAACGCTTTTGTTCGCTTTCATTTAAGGTAATTGAGTGAACTAAATGTAACTCTGGAGCGGCCACATGAGCGACTACCTCAGATGGAAACACCGTCCAATCACTGTCGCTCACCAAATAGGTGCCCGCAACTAATTCCAGCGCCCTAGCGACATAATAAGCGCAATTCTTACTCATGAAATAGTATTGGTAATCGGTACTGGCAAGCTCAAATAGATGTGCCGATAACAGCTGCGCGTCACTGGCACTGATATTCAGTTGGTAATCCCACAAGTTCCGCAGTTCAATGCGGCCATAAGATAGATTATGGCGATAAAAATGTTGTGACGAGTAGCGCGCGCGATAACCACCAAAGAGTCCCTTGGCAATATAGGTTACTGGGTCAACATTTTGCGGGACTTCGGCACCGTAATTAAGGCTGTTATCAAGCAGTCGATAAGGTGATTGTGAGTTAGACAGGTTGAGAAATAAATGCCCATGAAACGAAGCCGGGTTCTTCAAGTAGCCATCGGCAAACACCAAAGACGCTTGGTCAATGGTCGCACTTTTTTGCCAATTGACCAGTGCTTCACATTGTCCACTATCAAACTCAGCAATCAGACCTGCACGCATTAAAAATAACGCACGGGCAGGATACTGACAGACTAATTCGGGTTCACTCTGAAAGGCGCTGCGAGCCGCTGCCAATTCGGCATGAGGGTCATGATGTCCAGTTGGCGAAAAGAAAAAATCCATCTGCTCAATTTCAGAATAACCACGTTCATTGTACTGAAGTAATTTTTTCCATTGCCACGATTGCGCAAGATCAGTCGCTTGAGCATGAGGAATAATAGCGACGAGAAAGACAACACATGCCCAGTTTGATAAGCGCAAAACTAACATCCTTTAAATAAAAACCCGGGCATGAACGGCCCGGGTCAAAAAGTGCTCTATCTCAAACAACTTAAGATGCTAACAGATCTTGTACAGTCACAAATACGTGCTCAGCTTTCTCGCTGCGCGTTAATTGCTCATCGATGATCATGGCAGCGCGAAGTTTTGGTAACAACTCAGCTTTTTGCTCAGCTGACACACCAAACATGTTAAACATTGTGTCAACATGCTGACCTTCGCCGATAGCCAATTCAGCTTCTAGCTTGGCGTAGTTTTCATCAATGAAACGTGCGGTCACAACTAATTCAGAATTACAGGTTTCTTTTGAAACGGTAGCGGAAGTTAACGCAGTTGTTCCTAAATCCCAAATGATGTTAGAGATAGCAGACGCAGTCCCATTGTCTGGGAATACCGCAGCACCAATACCACAATGGCGCCATGCGTTGAATTTCTCTGCAGCAGCCGGCTGGGCTACCATGATGCCAGCAGAGATAACCAGTGCTGGAACTGCAAATAGAATACCTTTTTTCATAATGTCTTCCCTTGATTTATAGTGTAACAGCGCAGGCCGCTGTTACAGATATGATAAGCACTTGTTTAAATAAATCAATGCGAAGAATGGTGCAGATTTCGGTTTTTTGTAACATAGGTTACATTTGCTTAAGTGCCTACCCCTTAGCTTTAGCTTATCTGCCCCTTAGCAGGTGGCGGCTTGCAGCTCACGGATGGCGGCAATGTGGCGTGCATCGAGGTTGTAGATGATCAGCACTTGTAGGTAGCGCAGAATATAGGCGCACTGGTAGGCCTGATTGGGCGGCAGCCAGGCCAGCGGGTTCTTATCGCCCTTTTGTCGATTGACGGTTTTCGACACCACCATGAGGTTGCGGGCATCGTTGGAGAAGCTGCGGCGCTCGGCATCGGTCCACTTATCGGCGCCCACGATCCACGCCACCTTTAATGGCACAATATGATCCACATCGACGTCTTCGGCAGCGTAGAAGATCTGCCCGGTGTAGGGGTCATTCCAGCGCCCGCGCAGTACCTTACAACCATCGGCACTGGTGGTCACCGGCCCGGTTGATAAACTGCTGAGTAACTCATGGCGAGTATTACGACAATTACGGTCGTCATCAGCCCAGCTGCCAAACGCACTGCGCTCATAGCTGTCAGGCTGCTGCTCTTGCGGCTGATAGCCCTTCGGCAAGCGCCCGCCAGAGCTGAGGCACTGTTGCAGCGAGTCATAAGCTTGGAAATTCTTGGTGCGCCCATACCACGGGCTATCGGGGGCATGACAAATGCCTGATGTGCTCTTTTTAACCACCCCACTCTGCGCAAAGGCTGGCCACGCAACCAACATTAGCGTAATAATGAGCCCGGCATAGCTCAGTGTTGGCGTCGTTTGTAACCTCATAATTGGCTCTATAACCACTCTTCTGCGCATATTGGGTTATATCTTACACAGTCGTAGCACTTTATCGAGCTTTTGACATGGGATTACGGTCAAGTGCTGTTGGCACCGGTCAATTTATAACTTGTAATTTCATCGCAATTTTTAAAGTGAACGGACAACTTTTTGTTGGCGAAAGTTCAATGCCTTATGGTTGAGCTTGTGTCTACCCTAACCCCACCTCAAATCCCAACAATTCCCAACACTTACGCGCTCAATCAATAAACGATATGCACAAAGCGCAAACAATGGCTGTACAAAACCGCGTCACTGCAATGCCGTTCATCGCAAAAGCATCATGAAATTTATAAGTAATTGATTTAAATGAATATTAATATTGGCAGCGAATTTTTAAGCAACAGCTAAAATGCGCCGCAGGGCGCGACACAGCGTACAATTCACAATGTTTTGCACAAGGTTATCCACAGATTTTGGGGATAAGATCATCTAGCCGTTGAACCACGCGAGATCCGTCGATCTGTGGATAACCACGGACCTACAGCAAATATAACTTTTGATATAAAAGCTGTCTAATTTGTCGGCCTTGCTGAATAAACGCGCAAACGGCATTTTTACTATTGACAGCCATCGCAACCACCTTTAACATTCGCACCCGTTGTTTGATGTTCCCTGATAGCTCAGTTGGTAGAGCGGTGGACTGTTAATCCATGTGTCGTAGGTTCGAGCCCTACTCGGGG
>CAYXGO010000064.1:0-6243 GCA_964464575.1 uncultured Pseudomonas sp.
ATGGCCATTTATTGGTTGAGGGCCCACCGGGGCTGGCTAAAACCCGCGCCGTCAATGCCCTTGCTGGCGGTATCGAAGGCAGCTTTCACCGTATCCAATTTACCCCAGACCTACTCCCTGCTGACCTAACTGGTACTGATATTTATCGCCCCGAAACCGGCCAATTTGTGTTTCAACAAGGGCCGTTATTCCATCATGTCATTCTCGCTGATGAAATCAACCGCGCACCAGCGAAAGTGCAATCGGCATTATTAGAGGCGATGGCAGAGCGGCAAATCACCGTTGGCCAAACCACCTACCCGCTACCAGAATTATTTTTAGTGTTAGCAACGCAGAACCCGCTGGAACAGGAAGGCACTTATCCACTGCCCGAAGCGCAGCTTGACCGCTTTTTAATGAAACTTAATCTGGATTATCCAGCGGCGGATACCGAACTTAAAATTCTGCAATTGACCCGTGGCGAGCAACTCAGTGGTCAGCTCAGCATGCCTAAGCCCGTGCGCCAAAGCGATATTTTTGCTGCCCGCAAAGAAGTATTGGCTATCTACATGGATGAGGCGGTCGAGAATTATTTGGTGCAACTGGTTATCGCCACTCGCCAAGCACAGCATTACAGTGCTGATATCGCCCGTTGGTTAAGCTACGGCGCCTCGCCACGGGCTACCATCGCGCTTGATCGCTGTGCGCGCGCCAAAGCCTGGTTGGCAGGGCGTGATTTCGTCACCCCTGACGATATTCAACAGGTGTTCTTATACGCCCTGCGTCATCGTATCATTCTCAGCTATCAAGCCGAAGCCGAGGGGGTTAGCCCTGACCAGGTGCTGCAAGCTATTCTGCAGGCGGTGCCTGCACCCTAATGATGAGCCCAACCGACTGGCTACAAACTTGGCATAGCGATGGCGTTCATGTCGGCAGCGCCGAGTTGATGTATTACCGCAGTAAAGTAGCAGCCTTTAGTCGGCTGCAGCGCAGTCGTCCGGCGCGCAGCAATAATGGTGCACTGCAGTCAAAAATCAAAGGCCGCGGTATGGAGTTTGATGAAGTGCGTCATTATCAAGCCGGTGACGACGTGCGCACCATTGATTGGCGCGTTACCGCACGAACTGGCTCACCGCACACCAAGTTATTCCGTGAAGAACGAGAGCGCCCAGTGCTGTTTGTAGTTGATCTCAGCCATGCCATGCACTTTGGTTCTAGCTTGCTGCTCAAATCAGTCCAGGCCTGTCATTTAGTGGCTGCCCTGGCATGGCAAGCGGTCAGTCGCGGCGACCGCGTAGGGGCCTTAATAGGCAGCGCAGAAGGCCATAGTGAAATACGCCCGCAAGCCCGTCAGCATGGGGTGATGCAAATAATTCAACAGTTGATCCAGCAACAGCAGTACAGCATCAGCAGCTGGCAGCAGCATGGCAGCGCAGACAACCGTGCTGAACAGGTCTGGCAAAAGTTACTAGAGCGTACTCAACAACTGGCAAAGCCAGGGACACGTATTTACCTGCTCAGCGACTGGGCTGCGACCAAGGAGCCACATTGGCAGCTGCTGCAAGCATTACAACGTCATTGCCAAGTACAGGCCATTCAGCTCTATGACCCGCTGGAACGGCAGCTGCCCAAGCAATTAGTCGGCTACAACTTGAGTTTAACCGACTCGTTACGACAGTGGCGGATGCCGGCCCATACTGCCGACACCCGTGAGCAATTCCAACAGTTTGCCGCCAGCCAGCAACAGCAGCTTGAACAGGCCATGCAACAACATGGCATAGTGTTAAGCCAAGTCAGTGCCGCCAGCGCACTGGAACAACAATGGCCGGAGCTACGCTTATGATCGATAGCGCGCAACCATTAGCCGAACTGCATGATATTGTTGCTGCCCCGGCCGCCAGTTGGTGGCCATTAGCACCGGCGTGGTATGTGCTCATCGTGCTGGCTATGGTGGCGCTGGTCACCAGCGCCATTGCCCTCAATGGTTATTATCAACACCGCCGTGTTCGCCGCGCCGCCTTGCGTGCTCTGCGCCAACCGGCAAGTAACTTTAATGCCATCACGCTGGTGCTCAAACAGGCCTGTTTGGGCTACTTTGATGCCAACCATGTCGCCTCGCTTTCGGGGGCAGCTTGGTTTGGGTTTTTACTGCAGCAGTTGCCGCAGCGCACTCAGCCACAGCAACGGGCATTGCTACAACAATTACAGCAATCGGCTTATCAGCCCACTAGCAACGTGAGCTGCGAGCAGTATCAGCAACTGGCGCGCTATTGGCTACGGCATGCGTTACCGCCTAGCAAAGCCAGTAAGGACGCGCGCGCATGATTGAATTTGCTTGGCCCTGGTTGGCGCTGCTTTGGCCACTACCATTACTCATTCGACGCTTCGCAAAAGCGCGTGCGCCGCAGTTCTCGCAACTTTGGCTGCCCCATTTACCGCCAGCATCACTGCAGGCTTCGGTTTATCGTGGTGCGCTATGGCCTTTGCTGTTGGCACTACTAGTTTGGACCAGCGCAGTGATCGCCATGATGCGTCCACAATGGCTGGGTGAACCGCTGCCAATTCAAAATCAAGCGCGCGAAATGATGATAGCGGTTGATTTATCGGTAAGCATGGAAATAGCTGATATGGCCATTGCCGGCAATCAAGTGGACCGTCTGACCATGGTTAAACATGTGCTCAACGACTTTATTGCGCGCCGCAGCGGTGATCGTCTCGGCCTCATTCTTTTTGCTGATACCGCCTATGTGCAAGCACCCATGACCTATGACCGGCGCACTGTTCAACAATTACTCGATGAAGCGGTGTTGCGCCTAATTGGTGAACGCACAGCAATTGGCGACGCCATCGCGCTCAGTGTGAAACGCTTTCGCGAGCGCGAGCAAAGCAATAATATTCTGGTGCTGTTAACCGATGGTCAGAACACGGCCGGCAGTGTGTCGCCAGAACAAGCCTTAGAACTGGCTAAATTCTATGGGGTCAAAATCTATGCTATTGGCGTTGGTGCTGACGAGATTGTGGTAGACGGCTTTTTTGGTCGCCGTCGGGTCAACCCCAGTCGTGACCTTGATGAAGATATGCTACGCAGCCTCGCTGAGCAAACCGGCGGTCAGTATTTCCGTGCCCGCAGTACCGAAGAGCTCGAGCAGATTTATCAAACCCTCGACGAGTACGAACCGGTCGCCGGAGAGCAGCAATTATTGCGCCCACAACGCAGCTTATTCCATTGGCCAGCAGGTTTCGCCGTGGTAGTGGCATTGCTATGGCTAGTGATACGACAAGCGCCATTAACAACTCTATTAAGGAGGTCGAATGGCTGATTTTCATCTGTTACGACCTTGGTGGCTGCTATTACTGGCGCTTATTCCCCTGCTAATTTGGTGGTGGCGCCGCCCGCAGCAAGGCCATGGCTGGCACCAACTGCTACCCCCTCATTTGGCGCAGGTATTGGTGCGAGATTCTGCTAGCGTGGAGAGACCACAACGCTGGCAGCTGTTGTTAGCATTATTGCTGGCTAGTGTGAGTCTAGCTGGGCCAAGCTGGGAACGTTTGCCACAGCCGGTCTATCAGCTCGATAACGGCCAAGTACTGGTGGTGGATATGTCCTTGTCGATGCGTAGCACCGACTTGAGCCCTATCGTTTATCGCAATTACAATTCAAGGCTATGGCGCTGGTAAGTCAATACCTTGATGGTGAGACCGGCCTCGTCGCCTATGCTGGTGATGCTTATGTAATTAGCCCACTGACCTCTGATGGTCGCAATATTAACCACTTAGTACGTGCCTTAAGCCCTGAATTAATGCCCGAATACGGCAGCGTACCGCTACCTGCATTGCAGTTGGCACAACGCCTGTTACAAGAATCAGGTTATGCCAATGGCGATATTTACTGGCTAACCGACGGTATCAATACCGCCGACTATACTGAAATAGCCGATTACATTCGCCAGCAACCCAATCGAATTTCTATCTTGGCACTCGGTACTCGTGCTGGTGCGCCGATCAAACAACTCGACGGCAGTTTGCTCCGCGATGCCAACGGTGAGGTGGTGATACCACGTTTAGATGCTGAATTACTGCAGCAACTGGCTACTATTAGTGGCGGTCAGTGTAGTCAATGGCAACGTGAGAGTAGCGATCTGGCCACCATTACCGCTGCTGGCCCGCAGCGCCGCGATGGCAAACAACAAGACGACCAGCAAGTAGGCGATCAGTGGCTCGACCGCGGGCCGTGGTTATGGCCCTTGGTATTGTTATTGGTGCTGCCACTGGCCCGCCGCGGTGCATTGCACGCTAGCGTGATCGGTCTTCTCAGCGTAATGTTATATACCCCAGCGACATATGCCGACCAACCGCCGGCTTGGTATCAACAACTGTGGCAAACGCCCTATCAGCAGGCTGATCAGGCGCTGGAGCAAGGCAATTACCAACAGGCCCAACAACTCGCAGAAGACCCTTGGCAGCGCGCGACAGCTAATTATCGGGCCGGTAATTATGAGCAAGCCTTAGCTGATTTTGCCGCCGACCAAAGCCCTATTGGTTGGTACAACCAAGGTAACAGTTGGATGCAATTGGGTGATTACCAGCAGGCGATCAATGCTTATCAGCAAGCTCTTGCAGCGCGCCCAGAGTGGTTAGAGGCACGTGAAAATATGGCCTTGGCGGAACAACTACTGCAGCAACAACAGCAAACTGATCAACAACAGAACGACCAGCAGCAGTCTGAGCAGCAACAACAATCTGAACAACAGCAATCTGAACAACAACAATCTGAGCAACAGCAGTCTGAACAGCAGCAACAGCAAAACCAACAGCAATCTGAACAGCAGCAAAGCGAACAGCAAGAGCAGCAAGAGCAACAACAACAACAGCAAGAAACTGAGCAGCAGCAAGCCGCTGAGGCTGAGCAACAAGCGCTCAGCGATGAACAGCGGCAGCAACAATTAACTGATGAACAGCGTCAACAACTCGAACAATGGCTCAACCGGATTGAAGATGACCCGGCATTATTATTGCGTAATAAAATGCGCCTTGAGGCGCAACAGCGACGTCTGCAACGGCCACCCAAAGGAGCACAGCAACAGTGGTAACCGCACTCCGTAAGCTGCTCGCGCAGCTGCTAGCCCTTAGCCTTATTATCGTGAGCTCAGCCACTGCAGCGGTTGAGGTGAATATCAGTGTGGATAAAAATCCAGTCGCCAGTGGTAGCAGTTTTACCCTCACCGTGATTGCTGACGACCATCTATCACGCACTGCCTGGCAACCGGAGCAACAACTCGATCAATTTCGCGTTCTCTCCACGTCAGTCAGTTCGAGCACGCAAATAGTCAACGGTTCCAGCTCACGCAGCACTGAATTTCGTACTCTACTGCAGGCACCCACTGCACCAGGCCGTTATCAAATTGGTCCACTTCAAGTTGGCGGCGCCAGTACCAATGTCATTGAGTTAGAGGTGTTACCGTTATCCGCTCAACAGCAAGCCGAGCAAACCCCAGCCGCATTTATGGAAGTCAGCTTAGACCGTGACGAACTCTATGTGCAGCAGCAATTACAACTAACTGCAACGCTCTATTTAGGCGCTAATTTACTCAGTGGCAATATCCTGCCACCAGAACTCGAGAATGCCGAAATTAATCAACTCGGCAAAGATCAAGAAAGCTATGAAATGCGCAACGGCAAACGCTTTCAGGTATTTAAACGAACCTACCTGATAACCCCACAGCGCTCTGGCGACTTAGTGATCACTGCACCTGTCTTTACTGGCCAAATAAATAGTGGCCGCAGTCTATCGCCATTTACTGGCATGAATAGTTCGGAAGCAGTCACCACTGCAGCGCAACAGTTACTCATTACTGTGTTACCGGTGCCACCTGAATGGCCAGCCGATGCTAGCTGGTTGCCCGCTGAGCTAGCCACCATTAGCGTCGAATTAGCTGATGGCAATAGCGGACAAGGAAAGGTTGGAGAGCCACTCAGCTTAAATTATCGCGTCACCGCGATTGGTGTACAGAGTGATTTACTGGCGCCGCTGCAATTAGCGCCGCTAGCGAATGCAGACAGCTATCCCGAACCTAGCCAGCGGCAAACCAGTGAACGCAATGGTAAGCTGATTGCGCAACAACTGACACAAGTGGCAATCATTCCTCAGCAAAGTGGTCGTCTGCTGATCCCAGCGCAGCAATTAACTTGGTTTAATACCGTCACTCGTCGTGTCGAACGCAGTCTGTCGCAACCCATTGAAATCGAAATTGCTGCCGCATCGGG
>CAYXGO010000064.1:6343-8663 GCA_964464575.1 uncultured Pseudomonas sp.
CAATTGGGCCTACGACCACCATTATTACCTGCACTCGCTCAGTATTTTCAGCATGCGCCATTAAAAAGCCAATTAGAGCATCTGAGCCAATGTCGCTATTCCTCTGCAAGTGCTCCATGGCAAGAAGGTAAAGCCTTGTGGCGAGCTTTACAAGCCGCGCAGCGACAACTGCAGAAGCAGCAAACCGATGCGCTGGATGCGCTGCCCAAACTGTACCCGCCATCCCGCTAACTGTTGGTGCAAATAAGCCAGGCATAAAAAAAGCCAGTCGCAAGACTGGCTTTTTCACATTCTAGAGCTAATTACAAACGGATGTCGATGCTCGCATCAGCACGGAGTGCTTCAATAAATGCGGCATAGATGGTCTGCGTCATACTGTTGACAAACTGCTCTTGCGTTTGCACTGTCGTCGTTTCGTCAACCGTACCGGCCGTCACCTCAGTTAACTGCACCACAGCGATATCACCATTCGTGACCGTGGTGGTGGTAACTTGACTGGTTGCTGCAGTCGGTGCTGACAAATCAAACAAGGCTGCGATGACCGCGCGTGGATACTCGCTAGAGCGACGGGTAACCGCACTCATATAAACCAACTGCTGGCTCAGCGCCTCGCCGCTCTGTAATTGCGTTTGAATAGCCTCGGCATCAGCCTCAGCTAACTGCTGTGCTTGCTCTTTGAGCACCGCTGCAGTCACCGTATCACGCACCTCATCGAGTGGTTGCGTGGTAGCCGCACGATAATCTAAAACGCGCACAACTACCGCGGTGGTATCGCCAGTTTCAATCACATCACTGTTCAGCCCTTCAGCAATAAACTGTTGGTTAAACAACTGCTGTTGCACCGCTGGGTGACGCAACGCTGCCGGGGCATTATTGGCGTTGAAGAAATCGGTTGTTTGTACCGTTAAGCCGGTTTGCTCGGCCAATTCACTCAAGCTGTCAGGAATTTCAAACGCCAGCTGTGCTGCGGTTTGCTGTACTTCATAATAGGCCTGTTTGAGCTGTTGTTCAGTCAAATCAGCAACGATTTCATCACGCACCTCTGCCAGCGGCGTGCTGGAACCTTCGATTCGATCCGTCAGCTTGATGATGTGAAAACCAAACGAGGTTTGCACGATGCCCGTGGTGCTACCAATATCGGTGAGAGCGAAAGCTGCCTGCTCAAATTCAGCATCCATAGTACCTGGTTCTATGTATTCTAAATCACCACCTTGCTCAGCCGAGAATAAGTCGTCTGAATACTGTTTCGCCAGTTCGGCAAAATCACCGCCCTGCTGCACAGCCGCCAGCGCTTCTTCAGCGCGTGCGCGCGCAGCGCTATCATCACCTTCAATTAAGATGTGTGAAAAGCGATACTGTGATGCAGTCACAAAGCGATCACG
Source organism: uncultured Pseudomonas sp. (assembly GCA_964464575.1). Lineage (GTDB taxonomy): Bacteria > Pseudomonadota > Gammaproteobacteria > Enterobacterales > Alteromonadaceae > Pseudidiomarina. The sequence continues at coordinate 7,726 of CAYXGO010000064.1, forward strand.
ATTGTTCTCGTACCACGCCTCAACAGCTGCCTCATCAATGCTGATACGATCGACTAAATCGGCTGCATCAAGAGCTAAATAGTCGACTTGCACCTGCTCTGGCAGCGCAAATCGACTTAAATTGCGCTGATACCAATCATTGACCAACTCATCAGTGACTTCAACTTGGCTTTCGTAATCAGCAAGTGGCAGCGTGATGTAGGCACCACTACGTTGCTGATTGATCAAAGCCTGTAAGGCCGCAGTTTCAGTTGCCAACACAAATTCGCTATCGACCAAGCTCTGCAGTAACTGACTACGTGCGAGGTCGCTACGCATCAATTCGGCGAAACCATCTGGGCTATAGCCTAAGCTGCGCAAGGTAAATTGATAGCTGTCGTTATCAAATTGCCCCGCAACGCGGAAGCTTGGAATACTACGAATTGCTTCTTTGACTTGCTCATCAGACACGCGTAAACCCTGTTGGTTGGCATACTGCACAACCAGCTTTTGATTCACCAAGTCATTGATCACACGCTGACGTAGTTGTTCATTAAAGCCCGGATCAACGGCTAGTTGTTCATAAAAATCACCGAGCTGCTCGCGCTGGCGGCTACGCTCATTCTCAACCGCACGATCAAATTCTGCACGACTAATGTCTTCGCCATTTACGCTGGCGACTGCTGGATCAGCGGTGCTCGAGATATAACCGCTAATACCGGTCAACGCAAAGGTCAACGCAATGAGTACCAGCAGGATTTTAACGAACAAGCTACCTGACCTTTCCCGTATTGACTCCAACATAATGTATTCAACCTCAAACTGTTCTGTAATGTCGCGCGCTATTATATATGGTTGTGACAGAAAAAAATAACCCGAAGACAAGCTTCGGGCTACTTTTATAATCGCTGGCGGAACGGACGGGACTCGAACCCGCGACCTCCGCAGTGACAGTGCGG
>CAYXGO010000065.1:0-2309 GCA_964464575.1 uncultured Pseudomonas sp.
CAGCAGCGTATTCAACGGTCGTATCAGCATGACGTTGTTAGCCACATTCAACGCTTTGCAGAGCGTTTTCAGCTGCACCAATATGGTTGCTTAGACTATGCCGCCGGCAGCTATCCGCTCTATGTGCTCACCAGCGCTATCAGTACTGATAAACCCACTATTTTGGTGACCGGTGGAATTCATGGCTATGAAACCAGCGGTGTGCTCGGTGCCTTACGCTTTTTAGATACCGAGGCCGACTTTTTTAGCCGGTTTTTTAATGTGGTAGTGGTGCCATGTGTTAGCCCCTGGGGCTATGAAACTATCAATCGTTGGAACCCTAGTGCGGTGGATCCGAACCGCTCATTCAAGACACCAAGCCCAGCGCCTGAAGCAGCACAACTCATGGCCTATATGAGCGAGCACCATCCGCAGGTGCTGTGCCATATTGATCTGCACGAAACCACCGACACCGATAACAGTGAATTTCGCCCAGCACTGGCAGCTCGCGATGCTAAGCCGCAGTCGGTGTGGACCATTCCCGATGGCTATTATGGTGTCGGTGATAGCGCCAATCCGCAGCCAGAGTTTCAAGCAGCTATTATTGCCGAAGTAGCTACCGTCACCCATATTGCTGAAGCCGACGCCAGCGGCTGTTTGATTGGCGTACCCATCGCGCAGTTCGGGGTGATTAATTATGATGTTAAACCGCTGGGTCTGTGTGCTAGCTTGACCAATGCCAGCTATGTCACGACCACTGAAGTGTATCCCGATAGCCCGCGCACCAATCCTGAGCAATGTATTGATGCCCAGGTAGCAGCCATTCGTGGTGGCTTAAATTACCTACGCAAGAAGGTCTTATGAAAAAGTTACTGCTGCTGATTCTGGCCTTGGTATTGGTTTGGCGTTATTACTTAGACGACAGTCAGCGCCAACATTTTATGAGCTATTTGCAGCCAAATAAGCTCAACGAGGTAATTGCTACGCCTAGTGATGAGCAACGATTCAGTTGTGATAAACGCCGCTTTTGTAACGAAATGAGTTCGTTTGCAGAGGCTAAGTTCTTTTTACAACAATGCGGAGCCGTGGAGCTCGACGAAAATGAAAACGGCATTCCATGTGAAGCAGATCCACGATTTTTCAACGACTTACTGAAGCAGTAACCATTTATGAACGAACCACAGAAACTGCAAAATTGGCTCGGTTTTAGCTGGCTGGCGGCCATGCTGAACACCTTTTTCTATTTACCGGCAGGGCTGATGTTTCTGATGTATTACTTATTACATCAGCCGTTACAACAAACCACTTCCAAGCCATTGTTGTTGCTTGCTAGTGTGGCCTGTCTGTTGGTTTGGGTGAATTCAGTGCTGCTACTGATGGGGCAAAGTTATTTGGCCAAACAGAGCAAGCATAGAGTTTATATCATCACCGCGTTGCCATTGTTCGGTTTAGCTGCGGGCGCGCTGGGCCTGGTTATTGTGTTACTGATTTTTGGACAAAATGGTTTTTCATGAAACAAATTCTGCAATTGGGGTTATTGGCGGCGCTTGTCATAGGCTTGGCAGTGGCGGTACAACAGGCGCAAACACCTGCGCCAACCATTGCCATTACGCTGGCTAAACAGTCTACTGAGCGCTGGCAAGTGGCCTATCAGAGCCCACAGCCGGTTCACCAACTGGTTTTTATTCGTAACCCGGATAAATCGCGTCAGCAACGCTGGCAGCCACTCGATAGTGCTTTTGAGGTTAGCCTCACTGCAGCCAATGAAGAACGCATTCGGCGTATTGATGGCGCGGAATTTGAGCAGGTCGCGTTACAGCTGACCCCAACGTATGTGGCGCTCGATAAAGACTATGCACCATTCTCACCCTTTACCGATGGCGGTATGGCGTGGTTTACCGGGCGTTTTAAAGTGTGTCCTGAGCACTGTGACAACAGCGCCGCCATGAACTATGAATTCACCATGCAGGCTTTGACTGGCGATGCCATTCGTATTCCGGCACAACAATTTACCGGTACTGCGAGTTGGGTAGAGCCCGCCGATGACGGTCAGGTGGTGTATGTTGGGCCGCAGCAACAAACCGACCCATTCTTAGATAGCGTGATTGACCCAGGTCTGCCGTATGCGCTACAAACCTCGTTGCGTTACGATTTACCGCCGATGTTGCAGTATTTTGCTGAGCGCTTACAGCCCTTGGCAGCCGCACCTATTTTATTAGCGCCAATTGGTTTATAATTCAAATATTTTATATAAATCTTTATTTTTTGACATTATAAGTTGTTTAAAACTACTACCATTATATTTTAATGACATAATCCATCTAACTGAA
>CAYXGO010000065.1:2319-8632 GCA_964464575.1 uncultured Pseudomonas sp.
GCCGCACCTATTTTATTAGCGTCGTTTAGCCCCACCGATGATGGTCGTTATGGTCAACAGGGCGGGGTAATTGGTCGTCAACTGTTTGTGCATTGGTATGGGCACAGCATGCATGAGCGCATGACCGAAGCGAATTTCATTAACGACACCTTGTGGTTTTTTGCCCATGAAGTCGGGCATCTGTATCAAAGTAATATCTATTCCAATGATGATGCTTGGATCCACGAAGGTGTGGCTGAGTTCATGGCCTATGATTATTTGCGTGCAAGCAGTGGCCGTGACGATTATTTGCAGCAACGCTTGGCGCAAGCCGAACAACAATGTCAAACAGTGACCACCGGGGGCAGTGCGTTTGCTAAGCATTACAGTTGTGGCTTGTTACTAGCGGTGACCATGCATGAGCGGTTGTTGCAGCAGCATGATGCCGGTTTGTACCGCTTGTGGCAGGATTATAAAGCCGTGCATGAAGGTGGTGCGCCGGTTGACGCCACCACCTACTTACAGTTGTATCAACAGCTTACCGACGCGGCTAGTGCTGCGGCGATTAACCAGCAGCTGCAACAGTTACGTTAAGCCATTGACCGCACAGGTTACGACAACGCAGCAATGTCCTGTGCTGCGGCAGCAAGTGCTTGTTGCCGTGGCTCATCACCCATATTGACGCCTTCAGCGCGGATCAGATGAATATCGTTTAAGCCAATAAAACCGAGTACTGTGCGCAGGTAGCTCTCTTGGTGATCCATGGCTGCCGCTTCGCCTTTGCTGTATACGCCACCACGGCCGGAGGCGATATAGATGGTTTTACCAGGTAACAAGCCCTGTGGGCCTTGTTCAGTGTATTTGAAGGTCACGCCGGCTTTCACGATACGGTCTAACCATGCTTTCAGCTGGGTTGGAATGGTAAAGTTGTACATTGGCGCACCAATGACAATGGCGTCAGCAGCCTTTAACTCATCAATCAGTTGGTTAGTCAGAGCATTGTCTTGGGTTAATGCTGCTGCATCTAAATGCGGGATCGGCTCGGCGACTAAGTCGCGATGAGTCAGGGTCGCTTGGTGTTGCGCCTGCAAACGTTTAACGATGTCAGCAGTTAATTGGCGGCTGACTGATTGGCCCGGGAATAATCCTGAATCTAGTTGTAAAATATGCATGGCGTACCTCATTGTTGAAACCAGTTATGAATGACTTAACGACTTATGGGCCTAGTATAAAGTGTTCCATTTTTGTCGGTAGATAGATAATATGGAAACATTCGTTCCAAAAGTGGAACGAATGAATCGACTCATCAATGGATACGTAGCCATGGCCATTCCAGATTTGACTAATTTTCTTATTTTTGCGCGGGTAGTTGCCGCCGGTAGCATCAGCGCTGGGGCGCGTGAGCTGGATATGCCTAAATCCACCGTGAGTCGGCGCTTAACCGACTTAGAGCAACAACAGGGTGTACGCTTGTTGCATCGTGGTACCCGCGGCCTGCGTTTGACCGATATTGGCCGAGCCTTTTTGGCCCATTGTGAAACCTTAGTTGAGGCAGCTGAAGCGGCCCAGCAAGTCACCCAGTTGGTGCAAGAAACCCCGCGTGGCGATATTCACTTGAGTTCACCCTTTGCCCTTAGTCAAAGTATGTTACGTGAGTTATTGCCTGAGTTTATGCGACGCTACCCCGAGGTTCGGGTGCATTTATTGGTCACCAACCGACCGGTAAACCTGATTGAAGAGGGTATTGACGTGGCGCTGCGGGTGCGACCTAGTATTGAAGATTCATCATTGATTGCGCGGCCGTTGGCCGATGCGCCGTCAACGTTATTTGCGGCACCATCATTGTTGGCTGGCCGCAGTGATTTACATCCACTGGACTTGATTCATTTACCGCAGTTGTCATTGCATTACACCAGTGGTCGCTATCGCTATGAATTTACCCACCGTAGTGGTGAACAGTTATCGTTAAGCTACCGCCCAAGACTGATTACCGACGACATGTTTGTGTTGTTAGAATCAGCCATTGCTGGCCACGGCGTAGTGGCACTACCCAATTACATTGCCGCAGAAGCGGTAAAACAGGGGCAGCTACAGCTCGCCTTAGCGGATTGGCGCTTACCGATGGGCATCATGCATATGGTGTATCCCTACCGCCGCGGTATTTTACCAGCGGTGCGGGTGCTGATTGATTTTTTAGCCGAGCAGATGCCATTAGCCGCAAAGCGCTCACTATTAATCGATACCCCCAGCATTTAGGGCTTTTCTTTTGCCGTCAGCTGACTACAATCATTCAAACAGTTGTTTAAAAATAATCATCGCACCAAGCGACACGAGGAAGCCCCATGGATTTTAATCCCAGCGCCAAAACTCTGGACTATAGGCAACGTTTGATTGCTTTTATGCGCGAGCACATTGAGCCCATTGAAGCGCACTATCACAAAGAAAACCGCCGTTTGAATGCCGATGGTGATTGGCGCAATTGGCAGGTGCCACCGATTGTCACCGAGTTGAAGGCCAAGGCCCGTGCGGCTGGCTTGTGGAATTTATTTTTACCCGATAATGAGTTAGGCGCTGGTTTAAGCACATTAGAATATGCGCCCTTGGCCGAAGTGATGGGTCATAGCTTATTAGCCCCCGAGATATTTAATTGCAATGCACCGGATACTGGCAATATGGAAGTGCTGTATCACTTTGGCAGTGCCGCCCAGCAACAGCAGTGGTTGACACCGTTACTGCGTGGTGAAATTCGCTCGGTCTTTTGTATGACAGAGCCTGATGTCGCCTCGTCGGACGCCACCAATATGCAAGCACGTATTGTTGCCGATGGCGATGATGTGGTGATTTCTGGACGTAAATGGTGGTCGACAGGCTTAGGCCATCCGCAGGCTAAATTTGCCATTGTGATGGGGCTGACCGATCCAGAAGCTGACAAACACCGCCGCCACAGCATGGTACTGGTGCCACTGGATACCCCTGGCGTGACCATAGAACGTATGTTACCGGCTTTTGGCGAGTACGATGCCCCGTACGGTCATGGTGAGGTGTTATTTGATAACGTCCGCGTGCCAGCAAGCAATGTGATTGATCAACTTGGCGATGGCTTTAAGATTGCTCAAGGGCGGTTAGGGCCAGGTCGTATCCATCACTGCATGCGGGCACTTGGTGCGGCAGAACGGGCGTTACAACTGTTTGTACAACGCGGCCAAGATCGGGTCGCCTTTGGTCGGCCATTGCTACAACTGGGCGGCAATATGGAGCGGCTGGCGGATATGCGTATTGCCATTGATCAAGCGCGCCTGCTGACCTTTTATGCGGCCTGGAAGATTGACCAAGTGGGTGCCATGAAAGCATTGGCAGAAATATCAGCCATTAAAGTAGCAGCACCTAATGTACTGCAAATGGTGGTGGATGAGGCCATTCAGATCTTCGGCGGCGCCGGTATGAGTCATGATGTGCCGCTCACTGCCTTGTTTGCCATGGCGCGGGCGCTGCGTATTGCTGACGGCCCTGACCAAGTGCATCGCGCTACTATCGCCAAAGTTGAATTGGCTAAGTATCGGGAGCGCTAGGCAATGACTGATAACAGGCGTGGCGAAGATCAAGCGGGGCAAGTGCGCAGCGGCGAAGAATTGCCGGTGGCGCAACTACAACAGTGGTTGCATCAACAATTGCCTGAGCTGAACGGTGATTTGCAAGTCAGTCAATACAGCGGTGGCGCCTCCAATTGGACATATCGCTTACAGTTTGCCAACGCCGACTTGATTTTACGCCGACCGCCGGCCGGTACCAAGGCTAAGTCGGCGCATGACATGGGGCGTGAATACCGTATTCAAAAAGCTCTCAAGCCAGTGTTTTCGGCGGTGCCAAAGATGCTTCTGTACTGCCAAGATGAAAGTATTATCGGCGCGGAATTCTATGTGATGGAGCGTATCGCCGGCATTATTCCGCGCAAAAACATGCCACGTGATGTCACTCTTAGCGAGCAGCAAACGCGTCAGCTTTGCCAAAATGCGCTGGATACCTTGATTCAATTGCATCAGGTTGATATTGAGCAGGCCGGGTTAAGTGATCTTGCTAAAGGTGCGGGGTACACCCAGCGCCAAGTTAGTGGTTGGAGTGAGCGGTACGGTAAGGCGAAAACTTGGAATGTGCCGAGTGGTAAGGGCATTATGGCGTGGCTGCAAGCCAATATGCCCAGCCGCGAACGAATTTGCATGACCCATAATGACTTTCGCTTTGATAATTTAGTGCTGGACCCGAGTGATCCAACCCATATTATTGGGGTGTTGGATTGGGAATTAGCCACCTTGGGCGACCCGCTGATGGACGTCGGTAACATGCTGGCCTATTGGATCCAAGCCGATGACGATGCCGTGGCACGCTCAACACGGCGTCAACCAACGCATTTACCAGGTATGTTTACGCGCCAGCAAGTCATTAATTACTATTGCCAAGCCATGAACGTATCAGCGCGAGATTTTAGTTTTTATGAAGTATTTGGGCTGTTTCGTTTGAGTGTGATTGCTCAGCAAATTTACTACCGTTATCACCACGGCCAAACCAATAATCCCGCCTTTAAAAACTTTTGGTTTTTGGTCAATTATTTACATTGGCGTTGTCGCCGTTTAATTAAGCAGAATAAAAGGAAATAGTCATGCGCAAAACCATTCTAATTACCGGTGCCAGCTCAGGACTGGGAGAAGGCATGGCTAGGCAATTTGCTGCCATGGGACGTAACTTAGCCTTATGTGCACGGCGTACCGATCGGCTTGAGCAGCTACGTACCGAGCTATTAGCACAGAATCCCGATTTGAAGATCAGTGTGAAGGCCTTGGATGTGAATGATCACGAGGCGGTGTTTCGGGTCTTTAAAGAATTCCAACAGGAGTTTGGTGAGATCGACCGGGTGATCGTCAATGCAGGTATGGGCAAGGGCGCATCATTAGGCACCGGCTACTTCTATGCTAATGTGCAAACCGCGCAAACCAACTTTGTTGCCGCGATTGCCCAATGTGAAGCTGCTTTGGAGATTTTCCGTGCCCAGCAACATGGGCATTTGGTGACCGTCAGCTCCATCAGTGCGTTACGCGGAATGCCTCGAGCAATGACCGTGTATGCCGCTACCAAAGCTGGCTTATCAGCACTGACCGAGGGTATTCGCGCCGATTTAATTCGCAGTAAATCAGCCATTAAAACCAGTACCATTTGCCCAGGGTTTATCCGCTCAGAAATCAACGAAAAGGTCAAAAATACACCGTTTATGGTCGACAATGAGACCGGCTGTAAGGCCTTGGTGAAAGCTATCGAGAAAGAGCCCGTTACCGCTTATGTACCGGGCTGGCCATGGGCCGTGATTGCCTTTTTGATGAAACGCTTACCGTTGAAGTTAGTCATGAAGCTCGGTTAACTGACACAGGTCCATGCGCTCGGTAGCGATACTGAGCGTATGTGGGCGGTCATTAATATCATCATAAACCACCGAATTCTTCGCCAGAGCAATATCACCGCGGCTTTGACTGTGAGCCACCAGCACAGTGGTTTGATTGCGCCAGCCGATGGTTAAACACTGTTGCAGACTTTCGTTATGCAGCTTTTCAGCAGTCATGATGCGTTGCCAGTCACCATTGAGTGGCTCAAATAACCATAGTTCGTAGCCACTCCAACTCGGCTTGCCGCCGCGCTGGCAATGCAGCAGATGCAGTTCAGCGGCGCCATCACTGGTGGTCAGCAGTTCCAAGCTCGTGCAATCCGCCAATGGCGGCGGATCCGGTTCGTAAACTGTCCACTTGTACACCAGTACTGCGCTAAACAGCACCGCTAAAGTAATAGCTGCTGCTAAGATCCAGATCCCTAAGCGCCGAATGGCTGCTCTCAGTTTTCTTAGCCAGTTCATTGATTGCCCTCTTGACTCGGCAGTTCCGGAGCCATCAGTCGCTCCCCTTGATAACTACTGACGCTGCCAAAGCGGCTATGACCAACATTCCATTGCTGTTGTGCTTGCTGTAATTGTTGCATATCAGCAGCGACAAAATTCCACCACATTCGTACTGGTTGCTCGAAGGCTTCACCGCCGATCACCAGTAGTTTGGTATCCGCTGAAAGCTCAATTGCCAACCGTTGCCGATTGCTCCCCAGATTGAGCAATTGGTGTGCCACGACCGTTTGCTCGAGGCTATCAATACGACCAGTAACCACGTATAAAGCATGTTCAAATTCGCGCTCTAGGCTCAGTTCAATGGCAGTGGCTTTTGGGGTGCTGAGCAGTAACGCTATCGACGGATGAAAACTCAGTGCTGGTGAGGTGAAACGTTGTACATGGTCACCATCATCGCGA
>CAYXGO010000066.1:0-8572 GCA_964464575.1 uncultured Pseudomonas sp.
TACCTCGTCGAGCGTAATGTCGATCCCAACTTGCTGTAGCCGGTCCACCAACCGGCCGTGGCCATGGCCGCACCTGCCGACTGCAAGCGGGCTTCGTGAGCGGCAAAACTCTCAATGCGAAAGGCATCAATGGCGATATCTTGGGTGGCTGAAAATAGCGCAATCAATACTGCAATTAATGCCACTGTCCACAAGTCGTTGGCCAAATCAATCTGACTGAGTGATGCGGTCAGCAGCATAATCACCGTGGCACATAGCACCAGCCAACTGCGGCGCTGGCCAAACAGTCGAAACAGCAAAGGTATCTTCAGCCGCTCAACCAGTGGAGACCATAAAAAGTTGACCGAGTAAGCGGCAAAAACCGCGGCAAACAGACCAATTTCGCTGCGCGAAACACCCGCTTCTTGCATCCACGCTGAAAGCACCGAGCCAATTAATACCCAAGGGAAACCGCTCATGATGCCAAAGGCAAAGATGATCCACACCCGAGGTTCGGTGTAGACACGCAAATCATTTGACCAACTTGGTTTACTCACAATGCGTTACTGTGACGGCAATACATCAATGCGAATGAGCACTGGTGGCTCGACCGGAACATCAGGATAACCAGTGATGTCATGGTAAGGGGTGGTGGCTAATGCCGCCATGTTCTGTAAAACGTCATCACCTTCAATCACCCAGCCAAATACCGCGTAACCCCAGCGTCTGCTGCTAGGATCGAGCGAAGCATTGTCGGCCACATTGAAATAAAACTGGCGGGTGGCACTGTGTGGATCACTGCTGCGTGCCATGGCTATAGTGCCACGCACGTTGACGAGACCGTTGCCCGATTCGTTCACCACAGGTGGGCGCTCAGGCTTGACATTAAAGTCTTTATCGAAGCCGCCACCTTGCACCACAAATTCTGGGATAATGCGATGAAACACGGTGTTGTCGTAGCTACCAATCTCAACATATTGCAGGAAGTTTGCCACCGTCAGCGGCGCTTTGATGCGATTGAGTTCGATCACAATGTCACCCATGCTAGTAACCATGCGCACACGTGGAAATGGATTATTGGGCTGAATTTCAGCCTGTGCAGCGGGCATAGCTAGGCAGCTAACAACAAGCACAACGAGTAGAGACGCTAAACGCATAAAATCCTCTCAATAATGACTATCAATCGCTATCAACGGCGCGCGGATAGCACCACAAATTTGGGGTTTGAAGCAACCACCGTAACGCCGCCAAATAATCGCTCGAGCACCAGATGATAAGCCAAGTGACGGTTCGCTACCACTCTCAATTCGCCGCCGTAGCGCAGCACGCGTTTGCTATCACGGAACATTTGTTGGGCGATATGGGTGGTAATGGCATGCTCTTGATGAAACGGTGGATTGCAGAGAATCAGGTCAGCGCTAGCATCAGCTTGTTGGCTTAAGCAATCATCGACATGACACTGATAGTTCGGGCTTGCACCGAGATTTAGGGCAATATTATGCTGACATGAGGCCACGGCCAGATAAGATTCATCGACCCAAAGTACTTCGCTTTGCGGCGACAGTTGCGCATAACGCAAACCCAATACACCGTTGCCACAACCCAAATCGATCACCTGTTCGGCTCCGGCTACTGGCAGGTTGTCTAATAATAAACGAGCGCCGATATCCAGTTGTGTACGGGCAAACACACCGGCATATTGGCAGAGCTGCAACGGATGGGCTGGGTCTTGCCAGCAGGTCATCGGCGCAGGAGTTGCTGCTGCACTGGCCAATGGCCGCAGTTGCGCGCTAAGTACTCGGGCTTTCTTTTCAATCAGTGATACCGACACTTGATCACAATACTGCTCAAATAAGGCCCGAATAGCTGGGGTAAATAGCTTAGATTTAGCTGCTGCAAATAGTTGTATAGGCTGGCTGAGAGAGGCGGCAATCTGCTGCAGTTGAAATTGCAGTAGGCTGCTACTTTTTGGTAATTTCAATAATACTAAATCTACCCCAGCAGGAACCGTATCAAGCCCAGTGATAGGCACGATTTCTGTGGCTAACTGGTTGATTTTAAGATTGTGTTGCCAGCCACAGGTACTAATGTAAGAATCGCTCATGGCGATAATACGCGGTTGCTGACAGGCGACCGCAAGGGCACCGAACTGATCATTGACCAGCAGTGGTAACTGACTGGTATGGTCAGCCATGCGCTGGTGCAGTAATACGTCACCACTATCCCATGCTTGTAATGGATCATGACTACGCAATGGATAACGCCGCAGGCGCCAGTGTCCAGCAGCGGAAGATAAATAGTCAGCGGGTAATTCGTGCGCAGCCACAGCAAGTCCTTATTTAAAGCAGCGATTGGTCGGATATTTCGCTGCGAAACATTCGTGCTATGATAACCAAAAATGCACCGTGACTATAGGTTCAATAACGTGAAAATATACGCAGAAATTACTGGGTGGGGTAAATGTTTACCACCTGCCATTATGACCAACGACGATTTAGCGACTTTCTTGGAAACCTCGGACGAGTGGATTGAAACCCGTACCGGTATCAAAGAGCGCCGCGTGAGTCACGTCGGAACCTCGCACCTTGCTACCATTGCTGCACTGAATGCCTTAGCCGCTGCTGATGTTGACCCCAACGATTTAGATCTCATTTTGGTCGGCACCTGTACCGCTGATGAAATCATTCCCAATGTGGCGTCAGCAGTACAACAACGCATAGGCGCTAAATACGCAGCCGCGTTTGATCTAAACGCCGCCTGCAGCAGCTTTTTGTATGGTATGCACTACGCCACTCAAGCCATTCGTACCGGTGCGCACAAAAAAGTACTGATCATTGGCGCCGAGCGCTTAACCCGCATTCTCGATTGGACCAAGCGCGAGAGCGCGGTGTTATTTGGTGATGGCGCCGGTGCCATGGTGCTTGAAGCCAGTGAAACCGAATGCGGTTTACTGGCATCACACGTGACCTGTGATGCGGATGCACGTGACGTTTTGGCGTTAGAATTTGGCTTGAGTTTTGATCGCTTTGGCTTTGACGGCATCATGCCGTTTAACTTTGTTGGTCAAGAAATCTTTAAACGTGCGGTAAAAGGCATGAACATCGCGATTGAAAAGGTGTTCGCCGAAACTGGGCTATCTACCGATGACATTGACTCGCTGATACCCCATCAAGCCAATAAGCGCTTAATCGACTATCTCGCCAAGATGTGTAATGTGCCCGAAGACAAAACCTTTATTAACATTCAAAAATATGGCAATACTTCGTCAGCGACCCTACCAATTGCCTTCTGCGAAGCAGTGGAGCAGGGCATGGTGAAGCCTGGTGATACCATAGTATCAGCGGTATTTGGTGGTGGCTTGACCTGTGGTGCTGGGATTATCAAATGGGGCCAACGGATTACCCCGAAACGCGATAATAATTTACAACTGGAAAGCAATGGGCAGTCGGCACTTGATCTGATATTACCCTTGCATCTCAATACCAAAGCAGCGTGGGAAAAACGTCAGCATGACTGAACATGTCAAAGTAGAAGTGCGTGATCAGGTGTTGTGGTTAACACTGCAACGCACGGAAAAAAAGAACGCGTTAACGCAAGCGATGTACCGTACGCTGAGCCATGAATTACAGTTGGCTGAGCGCGATGCAGATATCGCTGCGGTAGTCATCACCGGTAGTGGCGATAGCTTTACCTCAGGTAACGATTTGCATGATTTTCTGGCTATAGAAGAACTTGATGATAGCGCACCACCGTTTGAGTTTCTCTATACCTTAAGCCGCTTAACAGTACCTGTGGTGGCCGGTGTGAATGGCATGGCGATTGGTATTGGCACCACTATATTATTGCATTGTGACTTGGTGTACGCGGCGGATACCGCGGTGTTTGCGCTGCCATTTATCAATTTAGGCTTAGTGCCTGAAGCAGCCTCCAGTCTCTTATTACCGCAGGCTTGTGGCTATCTGGCTGCAGCTGAAATGCTGTTGTTGGGCGAACCCATTGATGCGGCCACGGCGTTGCAGTATCGCTTAGTCAATAAATTGGTAGCTGCGGATCAATTGCACAGCACCTTGCAATCGGTAGCGGCTAAGTTAGCCAGCAAGCCGCGGGCTGGACTGCGTGCTGCCAAAGCATTAATGAAAGAAAACTTGGAGCCAGTGGCAGACCGCATTGAACGTGAAGCGGAAATATTCGCCAAGGCGTTGCACTCACCAGCGGCGAAAGCCGCTATTGCGGCACGGTTACAGAAAAAGTAAGCCAGCTTACCTTGCGGGTGCTAGTCCTTTCATGGATAATGCGCCCCGTTATGGTGACCTCATTGGTCCCCTCGCAACATGAACTGGCGAACCCGGTCAGGCCCGGAAGGGAGCAGCCGTAGTTAGGGATATGTGTGCCGGGGTGTGGCTGGTGAGGTCGCCACCAATTTTGGAGAAATCCATGGCCAAGAACATTGCGCCGGTTTATTACGGCGACTACCTCAAGCTCGATACTCTGCTTAGTGCCCAACAACCTCACAGCCCGCGTTATGGCGAAGAAGCGCATGATGAAATGCTGTTCATCATTGTGCATCAAGTCTATGAGCTGTGGTTTAAGCAAGTTCTTCATGAACTGCGTGCTATTCACCGTGAATTTCAACAACCAACCCTCGATGATAAAGGCTTGTACCTAGTTGCCCATCGCTTGCGCAGGGTGCTGACGATCCAAGATTTGATGAACGATCAAGTGGGGGTGATTGAAACCATGACCCCACAAGAATTCCTCGAATTCCGTGATTATCTGGTGCCAGCGTCAGGCTTTCAGAGTATCCAATTTAAAGAGCTGGAAATTATTCTTGGTTTGCATCGTGATAAGCGTATCGCCTTTGACCAATCCTCGTTTTTTAACCGCTTAAACGAGCATGATCGCAATTATCTCGAGCAACTCGAGCGGCAGCCGAGTTTGTTCGATTTGGTCGACAAATGGCTTGCGCGTATGCCGTTTATGCAGGTTGAAGAGTTTAGCTTTTGGCAGGTTTATCAAACCGCTGTTGACCAAGCCCTGGATCATGATGAAGCCATTATTCGTGCCAATAATCGCGAGCCTGAACAATTGGCTACGGAATTGGCCGGTATTCAAAGCAATCGTGATAATTTTCATGCTTTGTTTGATGGCAATGCTTATCAGCAGCTGCAACAAGATGGCCGTGTGAGGTTGTCGCAGCAAGCAATGTTGTCGGCATTGTTCATCACCCAATATCGCGAAGAGCCGGCCTTTAACTTGGCCTGGCAAGTTATTACAGCGCTTGCTGAAATGGACGAGAAATTAACCATATGGCGGTATAAACACGCCATGATGGTACAGCGTATGCTCGGCACTAAAATAGGCACCGGTGGTTCGTCGGGGCATGATTATTTGCGCCGAACTACCGAGCAAAACCGAGTGTTTAAAGACTTCTTCTCGATGGCAACTTATTTATTGCCGAAGAGTGCCTTGCCGCAATTACCGCAGCAAGTGCAGCGCGCATTGGGGTTCTATCGCCCTGCCAGCGAACGTCCGCCAAAATAGATTAGCGCGCGCTGTAGAGCGGTCATTTGTTGGCTTAAGCGCTCGGCCAGCCACAACTGGTCAGCGCTATCGGTCGCTGCGCGTAGGCGTTTTATATTGCGATCTATTTCATGCACATAATCCAGCGGTTGTTGCGCCGATGGATGAAATAATGATGCATCAAACCAATCTTGAAAATCATACTCATTTATGGCGAGTTGCTGAACGTCTTGGCGCAACTTGTCTAATTCTTGTTGAAGCCGCGTCAGCAGTGAACTTGATAGGCTCATGCAAAGCTCTTCCCTGATGGTGATAAGTTGCCTAATTTTACGACAATTCGAATCATTGTCGACTAAAATTGAACTTTGTGCCGTTGTATTGATCAAATGCTTATGTGGGATTTATGGAATTTTATGCAGAACTGTTAAGTAAACGTAATGATCCTTGAATATTGATTCTATCTTGCGTTCAGGGCTTTGTGGCTGTTGACAGCTACGGCCAGATCGTGGGAATATCGGGTCATTATTGCTACTTATTTATCTAGTGGTAATACTGCAAGTGTTGATTAAACTCTTTTCGTCACTCAAATAACTCGGAAGCTGGCGGCATGTCGCCGTTATGCTAGAAGGTTAAGTCAAATTGGTTGGGAACTATGACCAAAGTAATCAATAAAAGCAAAGTCGCAGCAGCTGTTATAGGTTTGTTTGCGATTGCCGGCAGCGCCACAGTTGCCGCACAATCTGTACCTGAACTACAAAGTGAAGGTCAACGCACAACTGCGGCTGATGTTCGTTCACAAGCTAAAATTGATAGCCTGTACGAGCAAGAGTTGTTATTCCAATATCGCGGCGTTATTGACGAGTATGAAAACCTGAAAGTCTATAACGATCACGTCCAGCGTCTGGTTGATGATCAGAACGCTTCTTTGGCTTCGTTACAGCGTCAAATCGACGGTATCGAAGGTACCAAGCAGGGCGTGGTGCCATTAATGTACAAAATGATCGACTCACTCGAGCAGTTCATTGAGTTGGACATTCCAATTCATAAAGAACGCCGCTTAGAGCGCGTCGCTGGTTTGCGTGACATTATGGAAGAAGCCAACATCACCGATTCAGAGCGTTTCCGTCAAATCATCGAAACCTATCAGGCAGAGATGGATTACGGCGCCGGCTTGATCGCGTATGAGGGCAAGTTGCAATTTCAAGGTGAGCAGATTTCTGTCGACTTTTTCCACCTTGGCCGCGTTGCCTTAATGGCGCAATCACTCGACCTTAAGAACGGTTGGATTTACAACAACGAAACCAACGAGTGGGAAGCTTTAGGTGATGAATATCTGAGCTCGCTGACGAAAGCGATCCGGATGGCGCGTAAGCAAACTGCTCCTGATTTGATCAGATTGCCAATTTATGCAGCGGAGCGTGCACAATGAAACATTTCGTGAAATCTGCCCTGATCGCAGTGGCATTAACTCTGTCAACAGGCGCTGCTTTCTCTGCAAGTGCACAAGAAGCTCAATCGCTAGACCAGTTACTTGAGCTAGTGAAGCAGAACCGCGCCGCATCACAAAAAATCAATGCTGAACGTGAAGCCGAGTTCACTCGCGCTACTGCTAATCAGCAAGCTTTGTTAAACCGTGCACAAAAACAACTGTCTGACGAGCAAGCTCGTGGCCGTCGTTTACAAACTCAGTTCGCTGAGAACGAAATTGCATTGGCGAACAAAGAGCAAGAACTTGAAAACGCAAAAGGTACTTTAGGCGAGATCTTCGGTGTAATCCGTGGCGCAGCCAGCGACTCAATCGGTCGTATTGCTACCTCTATCGTTAGTTCACAGTATCCTGGTCGTGAAAAAGTGTTGGAAAGCCTTGCTGAAGCGCAAGAACTGCCAACTATCGCGGAACTTGAAGATCTGTGGATTGCTTTGTTAACTGAAATGCGCGAGTCAGGCCGTGTTGTTACCTTCCCAGCAACAGTAACCCTGTTAGATGGTAGCAGCGAGCAACGTGACGTGACGCGTATCGGTGTATTCAACCTGATTGCAGGTGGTGAATACTTCCGATTCAATGACACAGCGAATGAAATTCAACCACTTGGCCGTCAGCCTGAAGGCTTTGTACTGTCAACTGTTGATGCCTTTGAAAGCACTGAATCTGGTTACGAAGGTCTGTACATTGACCCAGCTCGTGGCCAAATCTTAGGCTTAGCAACTCAGAAAGCTACTTTGGAAGAGCGTTATCACCAAGGTGGCACCGTAGGTTACGTGATCACTGTTGCGTTAATCGTTGGCTTCCTGATTGCTCTCTACAAACTCGTTACCTTAAGCATTGAAGGCACCAAGATGCGTGCGCAGCTGAAAAATACTGCGAATCCATCATCTGGTAACGCCTTAGGCCGTATCTTGAAAGTGTATCAAGAGAACCAAAATGCTGACGTAGAAAACCTAGAACTGAAGCTTGATGAAGCCATCTTGCGTGAAACACCACGTATTGACGCGGGTGTAAACATCATCAAGATCTTGGCTGCTATTGCACCGTTATTAGGTCTTTTAGGTACAGTTGTAGGTATGATCGGTACGTTCCAATCAATCACCTTGTTTGGTACCGGTGATCCGAAAATCATGGCGGGTGACATCTCAATGGCGTTGGTAACGACTGCCTTGGGTCTGATCGCGGCATTGCCATTGAGTCTGATTCACGCAGTGGTAGCAGGTCGTGCTAAGAGCATCGTCCATGTGCTCGATGAGCAAGCTGCAGGTATCGTCGCCGCTCACGCGGAGAAGAAGGGGTAATCGTATGATCTACCTGATGGAACTCTGGGAATCTATCAGGGATTTCTTGGCTACCGGTGGCGACGTCTTGTACGTCGTCATGGGAGCGCTCTTTCTCATGTGGGTACTCATGATAGAGCGTTATTGGTTCCTAGCGGGTGTATTTCCAAAGATTAAGCGCGATGTTATCGCCTCTTGGGATGCTCGAGAGGACACCACCTCCTGGTATGCTCATAAGATCCGTGATGCATGGATTTCTGAAGCTGATGAAAAGTATGGCTGAGGGTCGAATTAAGGATGAGGAAAG
>CAYXGO010000067.1:0-8562 GCA_964464575.1 uncultured Pseudomonas sp.
AAAAAGCCGCTCATTTGAGCGGCTTTTTTGTGTCTACGCATCAGCGGCGCATGGCGCTGCGAGATTTTTTCGATCGGTACATGTTGCCATCGGCATAGCTCATCAGCTGTTCAGCATTAACACCGTTTTCTGGATAGCAGGCTACGCCGATACTGCACGTTGGTAATTTCAAACCGTCGAAGTCAGGCCCCAGCGGTTCCGCCATTATGGCCATGATTTGCGTTACTTTGTGGTCAACTGAGTGTTCAGATTGTAGGTCGGTTAATAAAACCGTAAATTCATCACCGCCAATCCGCGCCACAGTATCGGTTTCTCGAACCAAGGTTTCCAAGCGTCGGGCAATGGCGCAGAGTACCTTGTCGCCAATCACGTGACCATGTATATCGTTGATATATTTGAAGTCGTTGAGATCAATAAATAATAAGGCCAAACTACTTTTATGGCGGCGTGCAGATCGCAGTGCATGATCAAGTCGGTCATTAAACAGCGCACGGTTTGCTAACCCGGTGAGCGGGTCGTGATGAGCCATGTAGTGGAGTTTTGACTCGACTTGTTCGAGCTTGGTCACATCACGCGCAACGCCTATCCGCACCCCGTCTTCATCGGACCAACGCGCCGACCACAGAATATAAACAATAGCGCCATCTTTACGAATGTAGCGATTACGAAAATCCACGTGCGGCTGGCCGTTCATCACGCGCACTATGGATGAGCGGGTGGCGGCCAAATCTTCAGGATGGACATAATTAATAATGGCGGTGCCAACCAATTCATCCGCGCGATAACCGAGTAGCTGCTCGCAACCGTCACTGACGTAAACAATGATGTTATCGCTATCGACCACGAAAACGGTGTCGAGCAATAGGTTGATGAGTTTTGGATAGAGCTCTTGCAGATTAGTCGGCATGAGATAGCGAATCCGCTGTTAGCGCTGCTGAAATAGAGCTCTTTGTAGCCTGTTTTTAACCCGAAGGTCAACTGTTATTGAGCCATGTTTGGGCGAATTCGTCGGCGCTTACGGGCCGCCCAAGGTGGTATCCCTGGCCTAAATGGCAACCAAGTCCTCGCAACAGTTCAAGCTGTTGCTGTTGCTCAATACCTTCGCCCACTAAAATCATATTCATAGTTTTGGCCATGGCAACTAAGGTTCTGATGAGCATTTCATCGTTGGTGTTACCGGGGATCTTGGCAATAAACGAGCGGTCTATCTTGATCACATCAACATTGAGTCGAGTGAGATAGGCGAGGGATGAATAGCCAGTACCGAAATCGTCTAGGGCCCAACGAAAGCCTAGGTCTTTGAGCCGGTTGATTTGCCGAATATTGTGTTCCGGCGCGCGCATGATCGACGATTCGGTGAGCTCAAGAACCAGTTGCGACGGTGTGACATCGTCCAAACAGTCCATAAAGGTTTCAATGACATCGTCGGGTTCCAGTTGACGATTGGATATATTCACCGACAACTTGCCGCTAAAATTCAGCCCTTGTTCGCGCCATAGCCTTAGCTGCTTGGCGGCTGCGCGTAATACCCACAAGCCGAGTTCATTCATCAGCCCGCGCTCTTCGGCTACCGGAATGAACAGCGCCGGGCCGACCCAACCGAGTTTTTCATCGTGCCAGCGACACAGGGCTTCAGCGCCGAATAGTGCGCCGCTATCTAAATCAAATACTGGCTGGTAATGAAGCACCAATTGATCATTACGCAGCGCTAAAATCAGTCGGTCATAAATGGTTTGACGATACTCTAAGGTTTCTACCATGTTGCGAGCATAAGCAACTACCGGCACATCGTTGCGTTTGGCTTCGGCCAAGGCAATTGAGGCTTGCCGTAGTAACTCTGTGGCGCTTTGGTAGGTGTCATCACGTTGCGAAATACCGAGCCGTACGTCAACGTTGAGGTCGCGGTCGCCACAGCGCAGGGTATCGGCAAACCAGCCGCGAATGGCGTGCGCGGTATCATGCGCACTCTGATGCTGGCTACTGAGGGCGATGGCAAATTCGTCATTGGAGAAGCGCGTAACCAATTCGCTGCCGGTAAGCCGACTACGCAGCCGCGCTGCTACGGCACTGAGTAAAGCGTCACCTTCACGGTAGCCATAGAGGTCATTGAAATCTTTAAAACGGCGAATATCAAGGAGTAAGACGGCGTTAATATCAGTGCGTTTTGCCAAAATGTCATTGAGCTGCAGGGTATTGGGTAAACCGGTCACGCTGTCTTCATAGGTTAAGGTTTGAATATGCGAGCGATTGCTAGCGAGCTCGAGTTCGGCGCCCACTTGTGCAGCGGCAATTTGCAATATTTCGCTATCTTCATTGCTGAGCTGCCAAGAACGTGTCGACATTGCTGCGATAATACCAAGTTTGGCGCCAGTCGAGGTCAAAATAGGAATGCCCACATAACTTTCTATGGCTAAATCGGTCAGCATTAAATCGTTGGGAAAGCGCTTGGCAACGGCACGGTCATAGCTGCACATTTCGCGCTCCGGAACGGTCTCGCAGGGAGTTCCTTCAAGCGCATAGGTGAAATTATCCAAGGCTTTTTGGTGGCCGATAGCGGCTATTGTTTGTGCTTCGAGCGCGCGTTCAGCATTGCTGGTATCGATTTTCGAAATGATGATGTATTCAACATCAAGGATGGCGGCTAGTTCTCGTGCTAAACCGAGATAAAAATCATGGTAACCACTGCGAATCAGCGCTTTGGCCAGTCGACTGAATTTCGATGTAACATCACTTGTTGCGCTAACCATTTTGTATAACAACGGCCTTTAACGAATTGGGTATTAGATACCCATAGTGTTAAAAGAATTCCACATGAATTGCAAGTGAATTCGACCGCTTAAAACCGTTCGCTGGCACCAATGGCAATGATACGAACTGCCTGCTCAGGCCACTGGCCTTGTTCACGCGCACGGCTAAGGTCATCCTGAGTTTGTTGCAAGCCTTCGGCAGCCAGCGGGAAGGTACCCCAATGCATGGCCAGTGAGTGTTTGGCGCGCACATCCTGATGCATTTGTAAGGCTTCGATTGGGTCAATGTGCTGCGGTTGCATAAACCAACGCGGCAAATAAGCCCCAATGGGGATCATGGCAACATCAATGCTGCCAGCGTAACCACCGATTTGTTTGAATTGCACCTCGTTATAGCCGGTATCTCCGGCAAACCAGCTGGTAAAGTCGTCGATTTGTATGAGCCAACTGGCCCATAACGTATCGTTGCGGTCCCATAAACTGCGTGCAGACCAATGTTGGCTTGGCGTTGCGGTGATGGTGAGGGCGCCAATGCTAAGGTCATCCCACCAATCAAACTCGTGAACCTGAGCGGCTGCGACACCTTGCTCGACAAACCATGCTTTAAGGCCTAACGGCACAGCATAACGCACGCTACTAGGGAGCGCTTGAATGGTTGCGGTATCTAAGTGGTCATAGTGATTATGGCTAATGACCACCCAATCAATAGCGGGTAATTGGTCTACCGTCAGTGGTGCTGATTGCAGCCGTTTGGGGCCAGCAAAACTAAAGGGTGAGGCGCGCTCACTTAAAATCGGGTCGGTTAACACGTTGATGCCACGGTATTGCAGCAAGAAAGTGGCGTGACCAAGCCAGGTGATCTGGGCTTGTGAGCCGGGATTAGCCAGAGCTGCGAAATCGACGGGCTGGGTTGGCACCAAGTCAGGCTGCTCGGCAATTTCACTATATTGGTCTGCCCACGGCTCATCGCCAAACAAGCGCATGCGCGAAAAGGTCAGAGCATTGGCATGTTGCATCTGTAAATATGGGTTACGATCAGCAAATTGGCCCGGCGCCAACGCTGAGCTGCAACCCCATACTGTGCTTATGACCACGATACTTAATACCAACCAGCGCATAAATTTCTCGTTACCTTGATTATTTTGTCAGCACTTTCACCAAGTGCTTTGGCACCGACAATACATGGTCAAAGTTACGTACAATAAGACGTTGTTGATCAGTGGCGAGTAATTGACTTTGTTGGGTAAACATTATGCGCGGAGAAATAAACTCTGATTCGAAACGCACCATTTTTTTGTCGGTGAATTCGCCGCTACGATCGCGCACATAGAGCTCCAGTGTGTGGCTTAAACTATCTTGCAAGGCTTGTTGGAATGCTAGCTGTTGCGCTTCATCAAGACCTGTGGCGACGGCCATCTTACTGATGGTGAAATCTGCCTGGCTAATATAGCGGACATTATAGGCAGTGCCGTCACTCAAAGTGGCATTGACGATAAGACCAGTACCGACGAGTAATTGCTCGTCTTCATCACGGACCACCAGGGCATAGGGGGTTAATTTGACCGCGTTGACGTCATCGTTAGTTAGTTCAATACCGTGTAATGATGCCGATTCGACCAGCGCACTGTTTGGCTCAAAGGGTATTTTTCCATGCAGCTGTAGTTGATCTTCTTCGGTTTGTGATTCGATTGCTTTGGCATTTGCCAATACTCCTAATGGTCCAAGCAGCAGGCCGACCGCTACTCCGCCACCACCGAAATTTTGAATGTAGATGATGTTTTGCTGGTCATTGAGATGCACTATGGTGTGATTGGTCGGTTGCAATAAGCTTGAGTCGACGATTTGATGTTGCGGACTCAATTGCGCGTTGGTTGCTGGCTTGAAGTAACTTGGAGCACTGGCACAACCGCTGACCAAAGTAGTCAAGATGATTGCCACAAATAGTTGTTTCATAAACGATTACATTCCATGTGTTGGTATTGTTAGTGGTTTTTTAGTGAGGCGCGCCATACTAGCCAAGGATGTTGTAACTATTCAAGTTGGAATGAAAAATAAATTGCATTGATAGCATCGGTTTATGCGGTTTTTGCGTAGACATAGTTAGGATAAATGCGAAGGAGAGACAGGTGTACGCATTAACAGTTTTTTATGATGGCCGTTGTCCGCTGTGTGTGCGTGAAATGCGCCACCTTAAACAACGTGATACCAGTCATGCGATTCAATTAATTGATTTGCACAGTGAACAATTTACCCCTTATGCAGGTCGTATTGACGCTGTGGCTGCGAATGAAGTACTACACGGTCTAACCGCCGATGATCAGCTGCTGTTGGGCCTTGATGTGACCCATCGGGCATGGTCGCTGGTTGGTCGTGGATGGCTGACAGCGCCATTACGCTGGCCCTTGATTCGTTGGTTCGCTGATCATGGTTACCGCTTTTTTGCCCGTCACCGTAGCCGCATTGCGTATGTACTTACGGGCGAGAAAGAATGCCAACAATGCTCTATAGAGCCTCACAAAAAGTCTGTAAAAAGAGACCATTAGTCATGTTTAAAGTATCTCTATTAACCGCACTAGTCACCACTGTATTGGCTACTGCAAGCCCTATCACGGCGGCGCAAAAAGCGCCAGAAAACGCCAACGCAAGTGATTTTATTGCGGTATTTAAGGAGCTCTTTGGCACCCAACCTGGGGTTCGCAAAGGCCATGCCAAAGGCGTTTGTGCGGTCGGCGAATTTACCCCAAGCACGGCGGCGAAAGAGCAATTTAGTAGTACGTTATTTGCCACCGCGAAGGTGCCTTTAGTGCTGCGGTTTTCCATGGGTGGCGGTAATCCGCAAGCGGACGAGCGCAGTAACTCACCGCGTGGCATTGGCGTGCAGTTTCAATTACCGGATAACCAGGTGCATACCTTAGCGGGGCTATCAACGCCGATGTTTGCTGGCAAAAATCCACAGCAGTTTTTGGGTTTGTTGCAGTTGAATGCCAAGCGCGCTCGCGGTGAAGCCAATGGCGATGATATCAAAGCATATTTTGCCGCCAATCCTGAAGCAGCGCGGCAGGGCGCTTATTTAGCGGCTAATCCGCCAGCGGCTGAATATACCCAGTCGAATTATTTTGGTGTGCATACATTCATGGCTGCCACCAACTCAGGGCAAGCCCAACCATTCCGTTGGCAGCTAGAGCCACAACACGGCAGCGTTGCGCTAACGCCCGAGCAGCTGCAGCAATTACCGCCGAGCTTCTTAGCCGATCGGTTAGCTGAGCGTTTGTCTGCCGATGGTTCAGTGAGTTTTGATTGGTATTGGCAATTACCACAAGCAGGCGATGTGCTTGATGATCCATCACAACCATGGCCAACTGATCGCAGCCGTATCAAAGTAGGCGAAATTACGGTCACTGCAAGTCATGGTGACAGTTGCCAGCAGGTTAATTTTGACCCCAATCGTTTAGCCAATGGCATTACCCCAAGTACTGATCCGGTGTTAGCGATTCGTTCGGCGGCTTATGCGATTTCTTGGGCACAGCGCTTAAGCGGCCAGTAATTGGCTACGGGGTATTCAACTGCTGCATTAGCCGCTGAAAATCAGGGTGATTATGCAGCAGTTGCTGACCGGCTTGGATTAATGCGTCAGCTTGCTCGGGTGTGAGCGCTAAGCCGGTCGGAATTTGATTTAACAACAGCCGTTGTTGCTCCTGCTGAACGCCATCAAAGCTAATTTCAATTAAGTAAGGCTCGACGGGCTGCCAAAAATCAGACAATTCTTGGCTCCAACGGATCAGCGCTTGGTTCATCACTGAGATAGTTGCGGCATTGTAGCGATGTAACTGAATATCGGTGACCGCACTGACGGTGTTATCAATACTCGGGATTTCATTGCTGGCTTCAATGGCATAGGCTGGTTTCACCGAGGCATTGACGGAAATGACTACCAGTTGTGGCGTTGGTTTACCGCCAATGCGCTCCACAAACGGCTTAATACCGCCACCAATTTCAACCATTTCGTACAGTGCCATCAGCCCTAAATTATCAGTAATACCGCCATCAACTAAATGAATATATGGGCGCTGCTGTTTGTCTTGATAGCGATTGAGCGCATTGACTGTTTCGATAAGCCCCGGTGCACGCTTGAACTCATCTAATTCATTACTATTAATCTGTTGCAGGTAATCTTGAGTAGGATTCAAACAGCCCTGATGATTTCGCAATACCACCGGATTAAGCATAATCGGAACGGCTGATGAGGCAGTGACCGCCCGCGCTATCGGATAGCTGCTTAAATCAGAACACAGTAGGTCAAAATATTCCTGTAGGAACGAAAAGCGTGCCCCACCGCCTAAATCGGTGGCATTGATGACAATCAATGGTCCATCAGCGGCATGAAGATCTGCAAACGTAGCCCCTTGAAATAGTCGTTCTTCATAGATTTGTGTAGCGATATCGGTGCGTCCACGGCTAGAAAACCACTGCACTGGGTTAGCTAAACCGGTTAGCCACTCAGTTTGGTAATCACGACGAATAAAGTCATCTTCAAAGTCGCTAAACAATCGGTCGCCATACAAGCCGTAATATGCCGCTGTAAAACTACCGCCGGAGACCGAGGTAATCATGTCAACTTCATCCAGTAGGCTACGCTGATGTGGGCCAAATTGACTGGAACGCAAGCCCTGCATGACGCCATAAGCGAGCGCTGCAGCACGACCACCGCCGCCAGAAAAGGCGAGTACCACGGTAACATCATCCGCGCTGCGTTGTTTTTTGTTAAACCCTGCTAAACCATAGCCTATGCTGGTGTTGGTGGTAACGCTGGATTGATTATCAATCATGGCATAGGTGGTGCAGCCAGCACTTAATACCATCAATACGGGCAACAACATCAATCGGGCTTTAGAGGTGATCATAAAAAGTCGCGTGAGTAAAATGTTCCTCTAGTGTAGCTAATTTGGTGCTACCATCAATCGCAATTGTATGATGAGGATAATTATATGGCATTCTCCGTAGGTAAGCTGATTCTGGTCTTCAGCTTGTTGGTCAGTGCAATCATGGGAGATACAGTGCAAGCAACTGAAAGTTATACCTGGTATTTTATCCGCCATGCCGAGAAAACTACCGAGCAAAGTGACCCGGTACTATCAGAACGTGGGCAGCAACGCGCACAACAATTAGCAAAGCAACTTGAAGCGAGTGGTGTTAAGGCGATTTATAGCACTGGCTATAAGCGCACCGAGCAAACAGCACAGCCATTGGCTGATCAGCTCGGTTTACCGATTAACCGTTACGCTGCCGGAGATCCTCAGTCGCTTTTACTGCAGTTACAACAGGCCCAGCACACGAGTCTGATAGTCGGACACAGCAATACCATTCCAGCGCTCGTTCGGCTGGCCGGTGGTACCGCAGATGATCTCAGCGAGGACGATTATGGCGACCTGTTTGTACTAGAACTGCAACAGGGTAGTCTCGTGAATTATTATCAAGTACGCGTTGAACTGCCATGATGAAACCCTCTATTAGCTATATTACTCTTGGGGTGGACGACTTAGAGCGCAGTCTGGTGTTTTATCGTGATGGTTTTGGCTGGCCCACCGATGGTGTGATGGGCACTGAATTTGAGCATGGTGCGGTGGTGTTTTTTAAGCTTGAGTGCGGTATCACCTTTGCTCTTTGGCCGCGGCGCAGTATTGCTAACGAGGCCGGTATTGCGCGGGGTTCTCGCGATGCTAGTGGTTTGATGTTGGCCCATAACGTGGCTTCTACCGCTGAAGTCGACACTGTTATGGCCCATCTGCAAGGCTTCGGTGCTACTGTACAAAAGGGG
>CAYXGO010000068.1:0-1949 GCA_964464575.1 uncultured Pseudomonas sp.
TTCTAAGGCGGGGATGATACCTTCTTTCTCGGCCACCAACTTAAATGCAGCCAGTGCTTCGTCATCGGTGACTGATTCGTAACGAGCGCGGCCAATACTCTTCAAATGCGCATGCTGTGGGCCGACACCGGGGTAGTCTAAGCCAGCGGAAACCGAATAACTTTCTTCAATTTGGCCTTCGTCAGTTTGCATGATAAACGAACGACAACCGTGCAGAATCCCCGGTTTTCCAGCGGTTAAAGTAGCGCCATGATGATGGGTTTCAACGCCTTTACCAGCCGGTTCAACGCCGACTAACTCAACCCCTGGCTCATCAATAAATTCAGCGAACATGCCAATGGCGTTAGAGCCGCCACCCACGCAGGCAATGACTTCATCAGGCAAACGACCGGCACGCTCAATGATTTGCGCTTTTGCCTCGGCGCCAATCATACGGTGAAATTCACGCACAATGGTCGGAAATGGGTGAGGACCGGCAGCCGTTCCGAGTAGATAATGGGTGGTGGCATAGCTGGCGGTCCAATCGCGCATGGCTTCATTGACGGCATCTTTTAAGGTGCCACTGCCGCTATCGACCGGCACTACTTTGGCGCCCATAAGCTGCATCCGAAAGACGTTGGGTTGTTGCCGCTCAACGTCTTTCGCACCCATGTAAATAGTGCAATCAAGACCGAGCAGGGCACAGGCTAGGGCAGTGGCAGTACCATGCTGACCAGCGCCGGTTTCAGCTATGATACGGTGTTTACCCATGCGTTTAGCCAGCAAAGCTTGACCCAGTACTTGGTTGGTTTTATGTGCGCCGCCGTGCAGCAGATCTTCGCGCTTGAAATAGATCTTGGTACCGTTGGGGCTGACTAGGGGTAAATTCTGGCACAACGACAATGGCGTCGGCCGACCCAAATAATGCTTCAGCAAGTCAGTAAATTCGCGTTGAAACTCAGGATCTTGCTGAGCATCTAAAAAAGCTTGTTCAAGTTGGTCTAGCGCCGGGAGTAAAATTTCTGGCACAAATTGACCACCAAAGTCGCCAAAGTAGGCGCGGTTCGGGTTATTGTCGCTCATTGATTGGTCCGTCCATACTGTCGTAATTGGTTAAAAAACTGAAGAATAAGGCCGGCATCTTTGCGACCTTTGGCGTATTCCACCCCTGAATTCACATCCAACCGGGCGATGCCGGTGGCTAGCGCGGCGCTGGCATTGCTGTGGTTGATGCCACCAGCAAGCATACAGTTCGCCCGTTGTGCTGGGGTTAAGCTGGCTATGAGCCGCCAGTCAAAACAACTGCCGCTACCGCCGTAGCTGTTATCCAACACATAGTTATCGACGCGCAGATCGGGTAGGACTAATGGCTCATCAACACCAATGGCCTTCCAAACCTGGGTGCCAGCCGGCAAGGCTTGGCGCAGCTGACTGATGTAATCGATATCTTCATGGCCGTGTAATTGTACCGCGAACAATTGCGTCGCCTCAGCAAAAGCCACCACATCGGCGAGCGGTTGGTCGGCGAATACCCCCACATAACGTAGCAGCGGCTCTGCTGCCGTAATCGTTTGTGCCTGCGCCAAGCTGACATAGCGCGGCGAGTGGCCGACATGAATCAGTCCACCATAAGCAGCACCCGCTGCCCTTACCACCATGGCGTCGGCAGCACTGCCGAGACCACACACTTTGTGCTGGCCATAAATCAGCTCACGGCAGGCTTGGTCGACGTTGGCTTGTGCCGACAGCGCACTGCCGACTAAAAAGCCATCCACATAGGGCGCTGTAGCACGTACCGCACTGTGCTCACTAAAGCCAGATTCTGCCACCAGTAGAGCACCTGCTGGAGCTAACTGACTGAGCTCAATACTGCGCTTTGGGTCAATACTTAAATCATGCAAATTGCGGTTGTTGATGCCAATAATGTTGGCACCTAAGCGCGCCGCACGGTGCAGTTCTTCTGCTGTTGC
>CAYXGO010000068.1:1959-8502 GCA_964464575.1 uncultured Pseudomonas sp.
AGTACATCCAGATTAAATTGCGCCGCCAAGCTGGCTAACTGCTGGTATTGCTGGTCATCCAAAATCGATAACATCAGCAAAATAGCATCAGCGCCAAAGTGACGTGCCAACAACACCTGCAGTGGCGCAGTGATAAAATCCTTGCACAGCACCGGAATATCTACCGCCGCGCTGACCGCCGCCAAATAGCTGAAATCACCTTGAAAGAAATCTGGCTCGGTTAGCACCGAAATGGCATCAGCATAGCGGGCATAGGTTTGCGCTAATTGAACGGCATTAAAATCGGCACGAATCAGGCCTTTCGAGGGCGAGGCTTTTTTGCATTCTAGAATAAAGCTGGCACGCGGTTGTGCCAGTGCCGCGGCCAAACTGCGTTGGCTGGGCGTTAATTGCTGCTGTAATTGCTCAGCATCGTAGTAACGCGCTAGTTCGGCGATACGTTGTTGCCGCTGGGCGACAATCTTGGTCAGCACAGTGGCTGGTGGCGATACAGCATTAACCACGATTAAACTCCTGCAAGGCACGAAGATGCTCAAGGGCGGCGCCACTGGCTAAATGCTCAAGGGCAGCATGGGTTGCTTGATCAAGGCGCGGATAGTGACCGGCTAAATAAAGTAAGCCTGCCACACTTATAGCCACGGCGTGTTGATGTGGATCACTGGCTTGCCCGGCTAACACCGCTTGTAAGTACTTGGCATTCAAATCGGCATCACCGCCGCGCAAGGCTTCGATGGTACTAGTCGGTACGCCAAAATCGGCTGGGCTCAGCTGATACTCGTGCAATTCGTTGTCTTTTAATTCGATCACTTGGGTGTGGCCATGTAGAGCGAATTCGTCTAGTCCGGAACCGTGGATCACCATAGCGCGCTGACAGCCCAACAAGCGCAGGGTTTCGGCCATAGGGCGGCACCATGCTGGGTCATAAACGCCGAGTTGTTGGGCATCGGGGCGTGACGGGTTAACCAAAGGCCCGAGTAAGTTGAATAAGGTGCGAGTTTTCAGCGTTTGCCGAACCGGCATAGCGTAACGAATACCGGGATGATAGTGCGGTGCGAATAAAAAACAGAAGTTGAATTGGTCGAGTTGCGCAGCGGCTACTTCGGGGTCTTGGGTGACTGACAAGCCCAAGCTCTCCAGCACGTCCGCTGAGCCCGAGCGCGATGATACGCTGCGGTTGCCATGCTTGGCGATGGTCAGGCCCATGCTCGCCGCCACTAGTGCTGCGGTGGTGGAAATATTGATGGTATTGCTGCCATCACCGCCAGTACCGCAGCTATCGAGCACCAGCCGATTCGGGCGTTTAAAGGGCTTTGCTGCTTGGCGCAGGGCGGTGGCGGCACCGGCCATTTCTTCTGGCTGCTCGCCGCGTAATTTCATCGCCACTAAGGCCGCGGTAATTTGGATTTCGTTCAATTCACCTTTGACCAGGTGCTCAAATAAGCGCTGGCTTTGCGCGCTCGATAGCGCTTGTCCGTTGACTAAATCGGTTAGGGCTTGCATGGCTTCAACTCCTGTGCCTGAGCGCTGTTGGCAAACAGCATCGCCACACTGCGTTTGAGTAGCTCGGTGCCGTGGCTGGTTAAAATAGATTCGGGGTGAAATTGAAAGCCCAAGGCTTGGTAATCGCTGAACCAAGCGGCCATGGGAATTGTCCCACACTGGGCTAATACGTCAATCGATGCGGGCAGATCAAAGCCCGCCAAAGAGTGATAACGCGCGACCGCGAGTGGTTGTGGAAAATCACCAAATAGGCCCTGGTTGCTGTGACTAATAAGCGCTTTTTTGCCATGCACGGTTTCGCCACAACGATCAACACGACCACCGCTGGCATGCACGAGAGCTTGAAAGCCCAAACAAATGCCAAGCATGGGATAACGCCCACGGGCCCCCTCGATGACTGCTAACAAGTTGCCGGACTCAGCTGGGTGGCCGGGGCCGGGTGATAAACACAGTAATTGGCGGCCAGGATAGCTGGCCAGCGTTGCTAGGAGTTGCTCGGCGGCAATATGATTGCGATAGACCACCAACGGATAGCCGAGCTGACGCAACTCGTCGACCAAGTTGTAGGTGAATGAATCGCGATTATCGAGTAATACAATCCGATCGACAGCACTCATAACGCGGCCTCCTGAATAGCTTGAATCACGGCGCGGGCTTTGCCCTCGGTTTCGGCAACCTCGGCCGCAGCGACCGAGTCAAATACTACTCCAGCACCAGCTTGCACCATGGCTTGACCGCCGCGGACAAAGGCTGAGCGAATGACGATACAGGTATCCATATCGCCATTACCGGATAAATAGCCGACCGCACCACCGTAGCTACCACGGCGTTGTTGCTCGACCTGACGAATCAGTTCAGCGGCGCGAACTTTTGGTGCCCCCACCAAGGTGCCCATATTCATACAGGCGCGATAAGCGCTCAGCGCATCGAGGTCATCGGCTAATTGCGCCACTACTCGCGACACTAGGTGCATCACATGCGAATAGCGGTCGACCTGTAATAAGTTAGCTACGTAGCGGCTGCCGGGTTTGGCAATGCGAGCCAAATCGTTGCGCGCCAAATCAACCAACATCATATGTTCGGCCAGTTCTTTCTGATCCAATCGCAGTTCCAGTTCCAACCGACTATCTAAATCAGGGTTAATGCTGCCATCGGGGTACTTGCCGCGTGGCCGCGTGCCAGCAATCGGATACAACTCAACCTGATTGGTGCTGGCGGTGTATTTCAACGCCGACTCCGGTGAGGCACCGAACACTTCAAAGTCGCTGCTGCGCAGAAAAAACATATAGGGCGATGGGTTAGCGGCCTTAAGCCGAGCGTAGGCGGCCAGGGCGTCGGCACAGGGTAGGGTGAAGCGCCGCGACGGCACCACCTGAAAAATATCACCGGCTAAAATGTTTTGCTGCAATTGCTCGACCGTAGCGGCAAAGCTTGCTGCATCAGGATAGGCTTGCACCACACTAGTCGACTTCTGCGCGGGCGTGGCCGGCGGCTGTTGCGGACTGGCGGGCAACTGACATTGCGCGGCAATACGGCCTACTTTATCGGCAATTTGGCTGTAGTAATCGGCACTATCGGGGCCACTGAGTAAATTAGCCAGTAAGGTGGTTGACCGTTTCTGGTGATCAATCACCAGCAGCGTTTCAGCTAAGTAAAACAGATAATCAGGGCAATTATTATCACCTTCAGCGACCACCGGGAGGGCTTCAAAACTCGCTACATAGTCATAGGCAAAAATACCGCCAAGAAAAATTCCCAGCGGGTGCGGCTGAGTTTGCTGCAGGCGTTGTTGCAAAATCCGTAGCGGCTCAATATTGCTGGCTTGGCGCAAGCGGCTGTCTTCATCCAAGTTATCGTCAATGGCTGCAAACTGACACTGGAGTTGGTGACGGGTCAGCTCTAAGCTGACTGCGCTGGCTTGCAATTGTTCGGCTAACCACGGCAACAATTGTGCCCCATTGCCGGTTAAGGCGGTGATGGTGACTTGTTGGTCTTGGCACCGCAGTTGCAAGGCGGCATCGACCATCAGTAAACTTTTCAGGTGCTGGCGCGACTGTATTTCCGCCGAATCGAGCAGTAAATTGTGCGCATGATGGCGGCATAGGCGCTGATACAAGGCCAAGGTATCGGCCTGGTAGGGCAACTCTATTTGCATGCTGGTGATGGCACCGGCTTGGTCAATAATCGCAACAGTTTCAGAGGTCATAAGTTTCACTTGTCTAATAAAAAAAGCCCGCTCAATGAGCGGGCTTCTGGATCCTTAACGCGTCAACGCGCACACAGGTATCGCCCGCTAAGTCGGGAGATGCCACCACCATACAGCTTTGGGTTGTGTGTTCATGTGCGTCATGCGTTGTAAATCTCGTTAGTTGTATAAGCTAATGGGTGTAACTTAACGGCTCTTAGCCGCGCTGTCAACGGGGATTGTGCTTTAATATGCGAGCTTTTTCACGACCCCAGTCGCGTTCTTTAATGGTGTCGCGCTTGTCATGGTCTTTTTTACCTTTAGCGAGGTAAATTTCTAGCTTCACTAAATGCTTTTTCCAATACATGGCGGTGGCCACAATGGAGTAGCCGTCGCGCTCGCTGGCGCCAATCAGTTTATGCAGTTCGCGGCGTTTTAATAGCAGCTTGCGCGAACGGTCAGGGTCACACACCACATGGGTGGATGCTGATAATAACGGTTGAATTTGAGCACCGAGTAAAAACGCTTCACCATGCTTAATGATTACATAGGTATCGGCGATATTGGCTTTGCCTTCGCGAATACTCTTAATTTCCCAGCCTTGCAGGGCAATACCAGCCTCAAATTTATCTTCGAGGAAATATTCGTGGCGCGCTTTTTTGTTAAGCGCAATGGTGCCGTTTTGGCGATGATTTGAGTTCTTTTTCATGGCGCTCATTATACTGATGCGCGGCGCTGAAGCGAGTGCTAAATTAAAATTGTTAGTGATGATTCGTGCGGCAAAATACGGTATCATTTCGGCCATTTAGCGAAGCTTACAGGTCATTGAGGGGAGTCATGCCGACAATTGAACGCAGTGCGCTGGTGCCATACAGTGATGCCCAGATGTTCGCACTAGTGGATGACATTGCGCGCTATCCAGAATTTGTCCCGGGTTGTCGTTCGGCGACGGTGATTGAGCAAGGTGGTGACTATAAAGTCGCACGGCTAGATATCAGCAAAGCTGGGGTGGGCAAGTCGTTTACTACGCGGAATACCTTACAGCCACCCGATGCGATTGGCATGGACCTAGTCGACGGTCCGTTTCGCTACCTTCGCGGTGGCTGGCAGTTTCATGCGCTCGAGCAAAATGCCTGTAAAATTGTTCTCAAGCTTGAATTTGAATTCTCCAATCGGCTACTGAGTATGGCATTCGGTAGTATCTTTAACGAGTTGCAAGGGCGCATGGTTGATGCCTTCGTGCAGCGCGCGCGGCAGGTGTACGGCCAGTCATGACGGTTGCATCGATTCATATTGAAGTGGCCTATGCCACCCCGGAGCGGCAACAAATTATCCCGTTACGGGTACCGCTCGGTAGTACCGTTGAAGAATGTATTGTGCGGTCACAAATTACCCGTTACTTTCCAGACATTGACCTAAAACAGCAAAAAGTAGGTATCTGGAGTAAAGCGGTGAAACTGGATCAGCAACCACGTGAGGGTGACCGTATTGAGATTTATCGGCCACTGATTGCTGATCCTAAAGCGGTGCGGCGCAAACGCGCTGAACAAGCCATTGATGATGGTCGCGCTGACCCGGTCACTGGAGGCCGTAAACGTGATTAAAAAGCTGTATATCATTCGCCACGGCGATGCCTTGCCAGCGCAAGCCATGAGTGCCGATGCCATTCGGCCATTGAGTGAACAGGGTGAACGAGAGGTGCGTGCGAGTGCTAAATGGTTGCAGCAGCGTTTAGCTGAGCAAGGCGTGCAGCAACTCGACTGGTTACTGGTCAGCCCTTACGTGAGAGCGCGGCAAACGGCGGCGGTGTTAACCAGTGTGGTAAAAGTGGCGCAGCAACAGCAGCACGACAGCATCACGCCCGATGGTCATGCCGAACTGGTGATGGATTGGTTGCTGGCGCAGCTGAGTCAACAACAACAGCAGGCCCAGCATATTGCCTTGGTGTCGCACATGCCGCTCGTGAGTTATTTGGTTGCGGCCTTTGATGCGTCCACTCAGCCACTGTTATTTCCGACTGCCGGCATTGCCGAATTGAGCATCGATCTGGCGCAATGGCGCGGTCATTTTATTCAGCTTGCCAGCCCAATTGATCCGGAGCCATTACGTGACGCAAACCCATGATTTAGCATTGTATCAGCACGATATTAGTCACTTGCGCAGCATTGCCGATCTGTGGCGTTTTAGTGTTAGTGCCTTGCAGCAAGCCGATGTGTATTTTGGTCATGGTACCGATAATGCGGTCAGCGAAGCACAAGTGCTGCTAGCGCATGTTTGTCATCTTGATTTCAGCCAACTGCAGCAGTTTGCCCAAGCACAGGTGCTCGATAGCGAGCGTGAGCAGTTACAGCAGTTATTGCAGCAACGCATCGAACAGCGGGTTCCGGCCGCCTATTTAACCGGCACCGCTTGGTTTAACGGCCTGCCGATCATGGTCGACGAGCGGGTGTTAGTGCCACGCTCGCCGATTGCCGAACTGATTGCCGGTAAATTTGCCCCTTATGTGAGTCAGCCACCGCAGCGGATCCTTGATTTATGCACCGGCAGCGGCTGTATCGCCATTGCTTGTGCATTGGCGTTCCCTGATGCCGACGTTGATGCCTTAGATATCTCCAGCGATGCCCTAGAGGTTGCCGAAGCCAACATTTTAGCGCATGGTTTAGGTGACCGTGTGGTGCCTATGCAGTCGGATTTATACAGTGCGGTGCCCGGCATGCGCTACGATTTGATTGTCACCAACCCGCCTTATGTGGATGCGCAGGATATGGCGGATTTACCCGATGAATTTCATCATGTGCCAGAATTGGTTTTAGCGGCCGGTGAAGATTGTTTAGATCTGGTCCGCACCATTTTGCGTG
>CAYXGO010000069.1:0-8311 GCA_964464575.1 uncultured Pseudomonas sp.
ATTGACAGTACCCGCTCAACTTCACCACCGAAGTCGGCGTGTCCTGGGGTGTCTAGAATGTTGATGCGATAGTCTTTGTAATTAATCGCGGTGTTTTTGGCCAAAATGGTAATACCCCGTTCTTTCTCGAGGTCGTTTGAATCCATGATGCGCTCGTCGGAGTCGCCACGGCTTACTAACGTGCCTGATTGCTGGAGCAGCTTATCAACCAGGGTGGTTTTACCATGGTCAACGTGCGCGATGATCGCGATATTGCGCAGCTTCGAAAGTTCGGTTGCTTGAATAGTCATTAAATGGAGCCTGTATTAAAAAACGCGAAGGTGGGGACTACCGAGGTAGAAAACACCAGATTTGGTCAAAATAGCGGCGCATTATACGCCGCTCCCTGCGCTTACGCCAGAAAATTCGCTCTAAAACACCCGAATGGGCAATCAAGAGTTGTTATTTTGAGAGCAGCGCACTATATTGGTGCAGTCAGGCGGTGTGGTTTTGCACAATATTGGTGCGTTTCCGGGTCAATGAGCGCCCTTAGTCGCTGTTCAGCCGATGAAAATAGCCAAGTGAGATAAAAATAATATATAAAAACAGTCTATTATGGATGATGGCACGGGCTTTGCTTAACTGCTGGCGTACCCAACACGCTTATACCTTTGGTACGAGCGCAACCTGTTTCGACAAGCACGATCGTGGAGGATCTCATGTCATCACCTAAAGCAGTCATGGCGTTTATTGCAGAACATGCCGTTAAATTTGTTGATTTACGTTTTACCGATACCCTCGGCAAAGAACAGCATGTGACCATTCCAGTGTCACAAATCAACGAAGATTTCTTCGAAGAAGGCAAAATGTTTGATGGTTCATCTATCACCGGCTGGAAAGGCATCAACGAATCAGACATGGTGCTCATGCCAGACTGTTCAACCATGGTGCTCGACCCGTTCACTGACGCCGTTACCTTAAACGTAACCTGTGACATTCTTGAGCCAGATACGCTGCAAGGCTACAGCCGCGACCCACGCTCTATTGCCCGTCGCGCTGAAGAGTATTTGCAAACCCAAGGTTTTGATAACGCCTTATTTGGTCCAGAGCCAGAGTTCTTCATGTTTGACAGCGTGCGTTTCCATACCGATATGGCCGGCTCATTCTTCAAAATTGAAGACGAAGAAGCAGCTTGGAGCTCAGGTAAAGAGATTGAAGGTGGCAACAAAGCCCACCGTCCACGCGTGAAAGGCGGTTACTTCCCAGTGCCACCGGTAGACTCAGGCCACGATATTCGTAGCACCATGTGTGAAGTACTCGAGCAGGTTGGTTTAGTGGTTGAAGCCCATCACCACGAAGTTGCGACTGCTGGCCAAAACGAAGTAGCCACCCGCTTTAATACTCTGGTGAAAAAAGCTGACGAAATTCAAAAATATAAATATGTGGTGCACAACGTTGCGCATTCATACGGCAAAACTGTGACCTTTATGCCAAAACCATTGGTGGGCGATAACGGTTCAGGCATGCACGTACACATGTCACTGGGTAAAGACGGCAAAAACACCTTTGCTGGCGACCTTTACGGTGGCTTGAGCGAAACCGCATTGTTCTACATTGGCGGTATCATTAAACACGCCCGTGCTCTGAACGCCTTCGCTAACCCAACCACCAACTCATACAAGCGTTTGGTTCCAGGCTTTGAAGCGCCTGTTATGTTGGCTTACTCAGCGCGTAACCGTTCAGCCTCAATTCGTATTCCAGTGGTTGCAAGCACCCGCGCGCGTCGTATTGAAGTGCGCTTCCCAGACCCAGCAGCTAACCCATACTTGCTGTTCTCTGCATTGATGATGGCTGGTTTAGATGGTATCAAAAACAAGATCCATCCTGGCGATGCGATGGACAAAGACCTGTACGATTTGCCAGCAGAAGAAGCGAAGCTGATCCCAACGGTGTGTGATTCATTAGAGTTAGCGCTGCAAAGCCTTGACCAAGATCGCGCCTTCTTGACCGCTGGTGGGGTATTCACCGACGACATGATTGACGCTTACATCAAGGTCAAAATGAAAGACGTGATCCGTCTGAAGCAAGCTGTACACCCAGTTGAATTTGAACTGTATTACAGTGTGTAAGTAGGTTGATACGCAAGTGAGTTGCGGTGCTTATCGCAACTCACGATAAGGAGCCCAAATGCAGAGTAAGACAGCCTCCACCAACGCCTTGCTCGGGCTCCTTATCAGCGTGTTTTTGCTCGTAGGGGTGGCTCCTGCGGCAAGCCAAGTCTATAAAAAATGTGATGCCAACGGGGTCTGTTCGTACACCGACCAACCGCAAGCTGGCGCCGAGGCGATAGAGGTTCGCGCCGTGGTGACCGAGTTTGAGCGCGTTACTACCCCACCTATTACCCCAGCACCAGTGGGTGAACCAATCGAAGTAATCGGCCCGCCCGAAGTAACCGTTAGCATCACCAGCCCGATTCATCGTGACACGGTGCGCTCAAATGGTGGCGAGTTTGAGGTGATCTGGGCGGCGGACATTAAAAATCTTGATGGCGACCCGGTGTATCAATTGCGACTAGATACCGTGCCGGTTTATGAAGGCCCGCTAACGCAAGTGACCTTGCGTGATGTATCACGCGGTGAACGGCGCTTACAGGTGCGGGTGTTTAGTGCTGATGGTACTGAATTAGCGCAGTCTGATACCGTCGAATTTTATGTTCAGCGGGTTTCGGTGTTTTCCCCAGCCCGCCGAGGAGGCGCAGGTGGCAACCGTTGATTGCACCAAATTGGTGCAACCACAACTTGATCAGCTTCTTACCGGCGTTGTTCTGCTGGACGCGTCGTTAACCATTTTATTTATGAACGCTGCCGCTGAGACTATTCTGGATGGTAGCCGTAAGCGCTTGTTAGGCCAGCCGTTATTTAGCCTTTTTAGTTACAGTAGCTTGAACCCTGAGGTGTTGCAGGGGGCCTTACAGGAACAGCAAAGTGTGTCCGATAGCGACGTGAGCTTGGTGTTTGCCGATGGTCAGCGCATCACCATTGAGTTTATTGCGCAACCGCTATTAGCTGCCCATGGCCAGCCGCAGGTACTGGTAGAACTGCGCCAAGTGGACCAAATTCGCCGCATTAATCACGAAAACTCGCAGCAACAGCAACTGAGTGCAGCGCACGCCATGATCCGTGGTTTGGCCCATGAAATAAAGAACCCCCTCGGTGGTTTGCGCGGCGCGGCGCAACTATTGGCAAGTGAGTTGCCGGAACCAGAGCTGCGTGAGTACACCGACTTGATTATCAATCAGGCTGATCGTTTGCGTAATCTGGTTGATCGCATGCTCGGCTCGCATCAGCTCCCGCAACGGCATAGCGAAAATATCCATGCACTGCTTGAGCGCGTGTGGCAACTGGTCAGTTTGAGTGCTAGCCCCGGTATTCAGTGGCAGCGTGACTACGATCCCAGCTTACCTGAGCTGACCATGGCCAGTGATGCACTCGAGCAAGCGCTACTCAATATTGTCTTGAACGGCTGCGAAGCTATGGGTACGCAGGGCGTGTTGACGCTACGTACACGCATCATTCATCAGCAAACTATTTATGGGAATCGGTACCGCCATTGCGCCTTGATTGTGGTGCAAGATAATGGCCCTGGTATTGCTCCGGCGGTGCGCGACACACTGTTTTACCCGATGGTAAGTGGCCGTGCTGGCGGCACTGGGCTTGGTTTGTCTATTGCGCAGAATGTCGTGCATCAACATGGCGGCAAGATTGAGGTGGTATCGGAGCCGGGCCATACCGAATTTCTTATTTATTTACCCTATTTGCCGAGCAAGGTAGATACCAAAGCCGATAGAGCGCATGAGATTAGCAAGGATGGTCACCATGGCGACTATTGCACAGCCGATATGGATTTTAGACGACGACAGCTCGATTCGTTGGGTGTTAGAACGCGCGCTGCAACGCGAGCAATTACAATGCCGCAGCTTCAGTGCCGCGGCAGATCTTTATGAAGCGTTGCGCAGTGAGCAGCCGCGGGTGTTATTGACCGATATTCGTATGCCCGGTGACGATGGCTTGCAGGTGTTGGCGAAATTACGCGCTGATTACGCAGCGATTCGGGTGATTGTTATGACCGCGCACTCTGACCTTGATTCTGCGGTCAGCGCATTTCAAGGTGGCGCCTTTGAGTATTTGGCGAAACCCTTTGATTTAGCCGATGCCGTGGCCATGGTTCAGCGCGCCTTGCAAGGTGATGTAGATACCTCGACCGTAACTACCGCAGCCGCTACCGAAGCGCAGCAAGCGAGCAATAACGAGTCTATGGCCGGTATGATTGGTCACGCCCCAGCCATGCAAGATGTGTTTCGCGCCATTGGGCGGTTATCGCACACCAGTGTCACGGTATTGATCACAGGCCAATCAGGTACCGGTAAGGAACTGGTAGCGCGCGCCTTGCATCAACACAGTCCGCGCGCCGATAAGCCATTTATTGCGTTAAATATGGCGGCAATTCCAAGTGATTTAGTGGAATCTGAGCTATTCGGTCATGAAAAAGGGGCGTTTACCGGTGCTACCCAGCGTCGCCAAGGCCGCTTCGAGCAAGCCCACGGTGGCACATTGTTTCTTGATGAAATTGGCGACATGCCATTGGCAGTGCAAACCCGGCTACTGCGCGTGCTGGCCGATGGCCAGTTTTACCCTATTGGTAGCTACCAGCCGGTTAGTGTTGACGTGCGAATTATTGCCGCGACCCACCAACCTCTCGAGCAACGGGTGAGTGATGGTCTGTTTCGCGAAGATTTACTGCATCGGTTAAACGTGATCCGTTTAAAACTGCCTACATTAGCCGAGCGGGCCAGCGATATTCCGCAGCTAGCGCAGTATTTTTTACAGCAGGCAGCGTTGGAATTAGGTGTCGCTGTGAAGCGATTAAGCCCCGCAGCCGAGCAACAACTGATGCATGCAGCATGGCCTGGTAACGTTCGCCAATTAGAAAATACCTGTCGCTGGCTGACCGTTATGGCGCCGTCACAGCTTATTAGTCGTAGCGACTTGCCCGAGGAGCTGCAGCATGGAGCAATAGCCGTGAAGCCGAGTGATTGGCAGCAGGCGCTGAAGCAACAGCTGCAACAACAACTCGATGCTGGCAACACTGAGGTACTGGCACAATTACTGCCACAGCTAGAGCGGCTGGCACTCGAACTCGCCCTCGAGTATACCCAAGGGCATAAACAGCAAGCCGCCGCGCTCCTCGGTTGGGGCCGCAATACCCTCACTCGCAAACTGAAAGAATTGGTAAAAATTCAGTAAATCCGCTATCTATTTGTTACGGTCTTTACATAATGCTTTAGATTGTAAACAACCCTAATGAACAGGAACCGAATCATGAGTAAGATTTTACTTGTTGATGATGATGCTGAATTGAGCAACATGTTGTCGCAAATCCTCACCAAGGAAGGCTATAAACTGACTCTGGCTGCCGACGGCGAAACTGGCCTAGCGCGCGCACTCAGCGGCTCTTATGACCTGATCTTACTGGACGTTATGTTGCCAGGCATTGACGGCTTTCAGTTACTGCAACGCTTACGCCAGCAATCGCGCAGCACGCCGGTCTTAATGCTGACCGCACGCGGTAACGACGATGATCGGGTAGCTGGGCTGGAACTCGGTGCCGATGACTATTTGGCCAAGCCGTTTTATCCGAAAGAATTAGTGGCACGGGTGAAAGCCCTGCTGCGGCGCACCCCAAATACCACCGTTCGGCAGGAGTCGATTTCCTACGCTGGGTTTGTGGTGAACCCCCTACAGAACGAAGTGCACTGCGATGAGGTGGTGCTGGAGTTAACCCCGACGGAATTCGATATTCTGCGTACCTTGGTGCAAGGTGCGGGGCAAGTGGTCAGCAAAGATCAGTTGTCGGTGGCCGCGTTAGGCCGGCAATTAGCGCCTTTTGACCGCAGCCTTGATGTGCATATCAGCAATATTCGCAAGAAAATCCAGCATAATCCTGAGCGCATCCAAACCGTGCGTGGTCGCGGCTATCGCCTGCTGCAATTGGCGTAAGCGCGGTTATGAAACAAAGTACTCGGTGGTATAAATCACTCTCTATTCGCCTCTTGATACTGTTTTGGATGCTGCTTTTTGCGGTAGCCAGTAGCGGTTATCTGTTGGCCTTGTGGTTCAGTAAACCGATATTACCTGAACCGTTGCCGACCGAAGTACAGAGCAGTCTTGCACCACTATTGAGTGATGTTGAAACTTTCCGCTCGCTGACCCCTGGGCGCTTACTCGCCGGTAATTATCGGGTTGCTGCTAGCGTTGGTGCTAGTGGCCCCGAGCGCCTGCAGCTGGATCGGTTGTTAGCCAGTAGCCATCAGCGCGTGTTAATGCAGCAATTAGAGGCCAGCGAACCGGAGCAGGTGCCGATTAACGACCGTATGCTGATTGGTCCGTTTAGTCTGGAGCAATACAAAATCTTGCTGACGCGGCCATTGACTGAAGAAGAGCGCCAGCAACAGGTGATCAGCGAGCAACGGGCGCAAGAGGCACAAACCACCGCACTGTTTGTCGGTAGTTTGGTGATTGCGATCATTTTAGGTATTTGGCTAGTGCGGCCGTTACGCATTCTCACCATGGCGACCCGGCAAATTGCTAAGGGTAGCGATGCACCGTTGGTGCTCAAGCAACTCCCACGGCGCAGTGACGAGCTCGGCGAACTTGCCCGTGCATTGCATACTACGGCCCATGATTTGACCGTGTCGCGCGATGCACAGCGGCGCTTATTAAGCGATGTCTCGCATGAACTGCGCTCGCCGTTGGCGCGTATGCAAGTGGCGCTAATGCTGAGTCAAGAAGATGAAGATAGTGATAACCCGCATTTGCAGCAAATGCACCGCGATGTTGAGCGTCTTAGCGCCATTATTGAACGCATTTTGTCGTTGTCACGGTTAGAAAATGGTTTAGTGAAACTCAATCGACAGGAGCTTGATACTCGCCAGCTGGTGGAGCAATTAGTTGCTGATCTAAGCTATGTGGATGCCAAGCTCGGCGAGCGGGTGAAGGTGCTACCGGATGACTTTCTTGACGACGGTGAACGTGGCGATTGGCCAGTCATTGCTAGCGATAGCGAGCTACTACGATTAGTCATCGAAAACTTAGTGCGCAACGCCTTGCAGTATACCGATAACGAAGTGCATTTGAGTTGTCAGTTGGCAGACGACAGCTTCGCGATTGCCATCCGCGACTTTGGTGATGGCGTACCTGAGGCGCAGTTGCAGCAATTGTTTGAACCGTTTTTCCGTGGTGACCCGGCCCGACACCACAAGGCTGGTGTCGGTTTAGGTATGGCGCTAAGTTTGCGCGCTGCTACTGTGCTAGGTGGCAGTGTGAGTGCCCGCAATCACCCCGATGGCG
The DNA here is from genome assembly GCA_964464575.1 of uncultured Pseudomonas sp. Lineage (GTDB taxonomy): Bacteria > Pseudomonadota > Gammaproteobacteria > Enterobacterales > Alteromonadaceae > Pseudidiomarina. The sequence continues at coordinate 7,386 of CAYXGO010000069.1, forward strand.
GGCTGGAAGTCACTATCTCATTGCCATTGCACGGCACTACAGAACGGGCGTGACGCAGCAGCCCATCGAGCAAAGTCACGAACAATGGGTCGGGCTTACCAATAGAATGCGGCGGGCCATCTGGGGAATGATCTCCGCTGTTAAGCCAAATAGCATGACCTTGCTGAATACGCTGAACCGTCACCAGCGGAACTTCGGGGAAATTGGCTGTGGCTGGAGCAACGTATAAAAACTCGGTACATACGGGCCATTGACCAGTTACCACCTCGCCATCATCCAGTTCAAACTGCTCGGGCAGCCCAGTAAGTAATGCGCTTACCGCGCACGAACGTTCTGGGTTGGTATTTTTCTGGTAGCACACCTTTTGCCCTTTGCGCGGATCAAACTGGGTCAGCGTGACCCCATACAATTGCTGCAAAATATGGTTGCGTGAGCGGCGGTACAGGGCATCGTGACCGAGAATCAATAGCCCACCGTTGTGCACAAACTTAACCAGCTTGTGCTGGATCAAATCACGGGTGCGAGCGTTGGTACTCAATGGTGATACGTCTGAAATAAGTAACGTCACGGCATCAACGAAGCGCGCACTGAGTGGCCATTTGAGAATATCCTCGGGGCTTTTTAACGCCACCAAACGGACCTTCCGATCGCGCTGAGCGACCTGCAGCTGTTGTAGTAAGCGATAGGTGCTGGCGCCCTGATCATCGGCATCGGTGTATAGCAAAATAAACTTACGCCGACTCACCACGTAGGTCACGACCATGGCGAGATAATGGTAGAGCCGCAAGAATTTAATAAAAAAATCGATACCGATCAGGCGCAGTACAAACAGCACCGCTAGTAGGGCAATTTCGCCGATAAACTGTGAGATGAATTCGATATCAGAGGGTAAGTATCGGGTTAGTTCTTCAACCATGGGTCATTCA
>CAYXGO010000070.1:0-8296 GCA_964464575.1 uncultured Pseudomonas sp.
CGTCATTGGCGTGGTACCGCCGCAAATTATGCAATGGGATGCCAAATTGCTGATCGATCACGTAATTGCCAGCGATATGGTCAGTGCAACCGCCAAACGCATTGCTGAGGCACGATCCGCTAACGCCGATGTGATTATCATAGCCGCCCATAGTGGTCTTCCACGACCTACCCATGGTGCTAATAATACCGAGCAAGTGGTTGATAAATTGGCGCAATTGGAACATGTCGACGCTATTGTCTTTGGCCATCAGCATCAAGTTTTCCCTGGCGCAGCAAGCTATTCGCATATCAGTGCTGTAAATGATGAGCGTGGCACTATTCATGGTGTACCCGCAGTATCACCGGGTTATGGTGGCTCTCACGTAGGGCAAATTGATCTCACCTTAGTTGCTGGTGATGCAGGCTGGAAAGTTGCAGGTTTCACCGTGCAAGCGCTCGCCAGCGACGCAACGCAGGCTGATACACAGCTGGTGCAACAGTTGCAACAGGCCCACAGTGCTACGCAACAGTATGTCCAGCAACCGGTTGGCGTTACCCAACAGCCGCTGAGCTATGCCACTGCGCGACTGGCACCGAGTAGTGGTGTGCAATTCGTCCAACGGGCACAATTATGGTACGCACAGCAGCGCATGCAACTGCCGGCCGAGTACGCTGATCTGCCGTTACTAAGTGCTGCTGCGCCGTTTGATGCCGCCGCCGATGCCAACGAAGCCTATACCGAAATTAGCCCAGGGCAGGTGAGCTTGGGGCAAATAGCAGATTTATATCGCTATCCAAATAGTCTTGATGTGGTGAAATTAAGCGGGCAACAACTTAAAGATTGGCTCGAAGCCAGCGCCAACGCCTTCATAAGCACGGGTAGCGCCGAACAGCCATGGTCTTGGGTCAATGGCAGTGTGCAGCATTACAATTTCGACCATATATTGGGCCTAAATTATCGCACCGACCCGCGCCAAGCCATCGGCCAGCGTATTGCCGCTCTTAACTTTCAAGGGCAAGCGGTGTCAGCTGAGCAACAGTTTTTAGTGCTGGTTAATAGCTATCGTTCCAGCGGTGGCGGAGCATTTCCTCATCTCGACGGTAGTTCCATTGTGCTGCAAAACCCCGATCAATTACCGGATATCCTGCGCTGGTATTTAGGCAGTTTTGACGCTAGTGGCTATTCTCACGAAATCATCGAGCATTGGTCTCTTTGCCTCGACAATAACTGCTAAAACGAGGAAATAACGCATAAATACGTTAATTATTCGTATTACAATTTGGCATTTATTACACAATCCATTATAAAGTTAAGCATAGTTTACAAATTTAACGGGCTAACAAGCGTTCAATCATGCCGGAATTTACCGTTTCAGTGGGGCGTTGTCGTCAGACCAATGATGTGTTCGTGGCCGATGCCAGTGTGTCGCGGCAGCATTTACTGTTAACCATAGACAGCGTAAACACCATTCGAGTGCAAGATCGGCAATCGGCTTATGGTTCATATTTTTGGGATGGTCAAGAATGGCAGCCATTTCAGCAGATTGTGCTGTCAGCTAATGACTACATTGTCATAGGCAAAACCAAATTACGGCTGATGGAACTTATCATTGCTTATCAAATTCGATCTAGGGGCGAGTATTTATGACCAATCTCGATAAAGAAGAATCCTACTACCGTTTGATTGTGTTACTTGCTTCTGCGTTTCTTGGTATCACTGTTATCGCTGTGAGCAGCATGTTCACTTCGGCACAGCCAGAGAATAGTACTGAATTGGTTTTAGCTGACGTGTTATTCGACCGCAGCGCTCCCATCTATCCGTTTACCATCCAAAATTTAATGTGGCTGTTCTTTTTTATTTGTGGTGGTGAAATTTGGGTCAGGTGGTTTCGTGGTAATCAAGAGTTTTCACAATTAAGTCGCAACCTATTAAGCGATGATGATGCTGTTCTCTATCGCTCGAAAGACCTAGTGCCTATTTACAAAATGATTCAAGGTGACCGCGTTGGTCAGCAATTTTATCTGCAGCGGTTAATTAAACGCATCATCATGCAATTCCAGATCACCCAAAGTACAGACCAAGCCAACGGTTTAATGAACTCGTCGTTAGAGCTTATGCAGCATGAAGTTGACCTCAAATATAATATGGTTCGCTACATGGTGTGGCTCATACCAACACTTGGCTTTATTGGTACCGTAGTGGGTATCGCGTTGGCATTATCAAGCGCGGGCGAGATGCCAGATATTACCGATTCAGATGCCATTAAAGCATGGGTGGCGGTCATCACTATCAAGCTCGGCATCGCCTTTAATACCACCTTGGTGGCGTTAATCATGTCAGCGGCCTTGGTGTTTTGTATGAATATTGCCCAAGGCCGTGAAGAGCGCGCCTTGAACCTGATTGGTCAGTACTGTCTCGACCGTTTGGTCAATCGTCTTATTGCAACAGATTCCAGATAGTAAGGAGTATCACTATGAGTTTTCGTCTAGGCCCAGATGGCAAGCCAATTGAAGTAGCCACAAGTTACGGAGACCGTGATAAAGGTCAAGCTAGCGAGCGCACAGTGCCGCCAAAAGGCGCGGGCGAATCGGCTGCAACGCAACCCAATGGCGCCGCAACTAAACCTCCAGCGGTAGATTTGTTTAATCATATTGCCGGTGGCGCCACTGCACCGCGGCCGGATATCCGCCCTGGTCACATGGCGGTAACCCCTGAGCCACCAACACGTCCCGTCAATGCTCCAGCAAGTGCGCCTGATTCAGCTGGCACCCAGCCACCGGCAGGCGGATGGCCGAATCAAACCAATAAAGCGGCGATTGCTGACGAAGCTAAAACGACGATTAATTTCGGTAAATCGGCTGGTAGCGGCAGTGAAACATTTGTTTGCGGTTGGTTTGTAGTTATTGATGGCCCAGGTAAAGGTAAAAGCCTTACGGTCGGGCCAGGTCAAAGTGCCATTTCGCGATCACCGAGTGAACGTATCGCGTTAAATTTTGGCGATTCTACAATTACCTCAAAACAGCAATTACTGGTGTTATTTGACGACGAAACCCGTGATTTTTATGTAGCGCCCGGCAATGGCTCCAGCTTAAACCGTCTGAATGGACAAATTATTGGTAGTCAGATGTTGCTCAAAACTGGCGACGTCGTAAAAGTTGGTGCGACTACACTGCGTTTCGTCGCATTTTGTGATAGCCAATTTAGTTGGAGTTAACTGGCATGTTGCAGCTGGACATTGGCTGGGCTCAGAGTATTGGCAAACGCGACTATCAACAAGATGGCATTGCCAAAATGGTGTGGCCGAATGGCTTTGCCTTGGCAGTGCTATCTGATGGTATGGGTGGCGCAGTACATGGTGAAATTGCCAGCCAAGAGATATTAAAAGGCTTTACCGACAGCTTTTGTGCCAGTGAAGAAGACGACCTCGATGTGCGCTTGCATGATAGTGTGCTAGCCACTAATGAACACATCGCGCGTTACATTGAGGCTGAACCACAATGTCATGGCATGGGTGGAACCCTAGTGGCAACAGCATTTACTGGTGAACACCTTTATTGGGCTAGCGTAGGTGACAGTCCATTATGGCTGCTGCGCGGAAATAATATTTCACGCATTAATCAAGATCATTCAAAAAAAGCTGAATTACAGCAGTTGGTAGCCGCCGGAATGATGGCTGAAGAAGATATTGCCGTCCATCCGCAACGTAATCAACTAACCTCTGCAGTGATGGGCTTTAGCATTGAAAGTATCGATGTGAATCACTTAACGCTGCAATCAGACGATCTGTTATTAGTAGCCAGCGATGGCGTAGAAACTATCGCTGAAGATGATTTATTAACCTTATGTACAACGTTGGCGGTGGATCATTCGGTACAAGGCATTGCTGAGCAAATTATTGCCTTTGTCGAACACCTAGACCGAGCCTACCAAGATAATGCCACGGTTATGGTGTTGAAGTTTACTCAACCAACCCCAGCGGAAACGGAACAAGGAACTGTAGCATGAAAATTAGTCCGACCTTTGCCTTAACTATGTTGGCCAGCAGCGTATTTTTCGCGCCCCATGCTAAGGCCGATTATGTCTATGCAATGCATATTGAACGTGGCAATAGCCGTATCATTGAGGCGCTGGCGACCAAGGTAAATGATACCCAGTTTGTCACCGATGCCGAGCTGGTCTCAGGTGCTGACAAAATTTTCTTACTCGATTCGTCTGTTACTCCGGTAGCTAAAGTGCTGGCTACAGTCAGTTTTGTCGATAAGCAAAATCGCCTTGCGGTGTTAACCGCCAGCAGTGTTAATGGTAAAGCGGTCACTATTGCGCTGAATCCGCAAGGTCCGACTCGTCAGATCAGCTTGTTATTGGGTGGTAGTCAATCGGACTCGGTTGTTCAGCGCTACGAGCCCAAAAAAGATTTAGCGGTAGGGCCGCTCTACGTCCACACCATGCGCTACACAGATAAGCAGTGGGCGGCACCACTAGTTAATAATTGTGGCGAACTATTGGGTATCAGTGTTTACGAATCGGGTGTATTCAGTCGCATGAATTTACCGGAGATATTCGCCTATGCGACTGGTACAGCTCAGTTAAAGTCAGTCTTGGATGCCGGCAAGGTGAGCTATACCGTTGCTACCGATGCCTGCTTGTCTGATATTGAATTGGCTGAGAAAAATGCCGAAGAGGCTCGCAAAAAAGTAGAAGAGGCGCAAAAAGAATTAGAGCAGGCCGATAAAGAAGCCCAAGAGAAATTAGAAGCAGCCAAAAAAGAAGCTGAAGCAGAATTAGAAAAACAACGTTTAGAGCTAGAGAAAGCCAAAACTGAAGCTGACGAGGTCGCCAAAAAGACTGCCGAGGAACTCGAAAAGGCACGCTTAGAATTAGAGCAATTAGAGAAGGATCGGGAAAAAGTCAACGAAGATATTGAACGTTTAGAACAAGAGAAAAAATCAGCTGAAGAAGCTAAGCAATTGGGTGATCAGCAAAAGGTGTATTTAGCGGCCGGCGCTGCAGCGATATTCCTGATTGGTTTAATCATTTTCTTGTTGGTACTGCGTAAACGTCGCGCAGCGATTGCCGAGCGTGAGCAACAACTGCAACAAAAACAACGTGAAGCCAGCGGCTTAGAGCATGAAAAGCAGCAGTTATCGGCTGAACTCCAGCAACTAAATCGCACTTTCAACGATATCTTGTTAGATGGTGTTGCCAGCGATGGCCGTACTGCACGTATCAAAATAAGTGGTAAAGCATTGGCGCAGCAAGGCGTGCAAGTAATTGGTCGAGAGAGTACACAGGTAGATTATGCGCTCGCTGAGGCAGAAATTTCACGCAAACATGTGCAGATTATTCTGCGTGATAACCGTGTTTATGTGGAGGATCTGAAAAGCCAAAATGGCAGTTGGGTTAATAATCAGGTGTTGATGCCGCATCAGCCGGTGGAGCTAACACAAGGCGCGCAGCTGAAGTTAAGTTCATTTACCTTTACTGTGACGTTTTTATAAGCGAGCACTGACACAACCGTGAGGACCAGCGCTGATGAAGATTAAAAATAGGGATATCAATATTTTTAGTATGTCGGCGCTGGACTTATTTGCCTCAGGCATGGGGGCTTTTATTTTGCTTGCGGTTATTGCGCTGCCGTTCTTCGGTAACGTGTCCAAAATTCCTACCGAAGCGCCGCTAGAATGTCCCAAACCTATTGTTTGTCCGAAACCGGTTCCGTGCGAGGTCTGCCCACCGCCGACACCACCGGGTTTTAAAAAGCTCGAGAAGCTCGACATCGTGGTGGTTCTGGATATATCCGGCAGTATGGGTGACGAAATCGCAAGTTTGAAAGCAGAAATACGCGATATTGGCGCATTATTAGATCGATTATCGGAGCAGGCTGCATTGCGTATTGTCGTGTTTGGTGACGACGACTTTGACCAACCGGTAACACATTACCCGCTAACATTGGTGAGTAATTTAGCTCAAATTGAGAGTTATATTAATTCGATTTATGTCGATATCGGCATGGGGCGAGGCAGCAATACCCGCGAAGGCGAGTCAGTGTTCCCAGGCATGAATGAAGCCTATCGAACTACATTTCGGCCCGAAGCGAGTAAAACGGTGATAGTTCTGCTGACCGATGATAAACCCCATGTGGGTCATGAGCCCCGCTTGAACGATGCCACACGGCAGTTTGTGATCAGTGGCAACCGCTCGGTTTCGGTGCGTTACTCCGGTTCTGACGCTAATCAACGCAATTATTATGAGCAGTTAACACGAATTGGTGGTGGTACCTTTATGGGTGATCAAAATGGCTCGCTAACGGCAGCCCTGTTACTTGCACTATTGCCGCCGTAGTCGATGATATAGACGCTTATGAGCGAATTACAACCAGGTAGCAGCATACATCGTTACGAAATTATCAAAGTACTAGGGAGCGGGGCGTTTGGCGTTGTGTACTTGGTGCGACACAAAAGCTTAGATTACCAAGTGGTCATCAAAGAGTACTTGCCGCGCACTCTGGCACATCGGGTTCAGGGTAAGGTGGTGCCATTGCAAGCTAATGTCGAAACGATCTTTGAACAATCACTACTGCGGTTCAAGCAAGAATGTGAAACTCTGCTAACCTTGAATCATCCCAATATCGTGTATGTGTATGACTGTTTTTATGATGGTGGCACGGCGTACATGGTGATGCATAAAGAAAGTGGCAATACCTTGTGGGAAAGTTACGCTGAGCAGGTACAACAACAGCAACGGGCGCTGGCATGGCGACAATTGCAACCTATCATGCCGGGCGTACTCAGCGGCTTGCAGTATATGCATGAACGTGAACTTATTCATCGTGATATTAAGCCAGGTAACATATTTTTACGGGCTGGACAGCGCATTCACCCATTATTAATCGACTTCGGCGCGGTGAAAGTTGGTAAAGGGTTTAGCAGTGCTTATGCGCAAAATACGCCCGTCTACGCGGCGTTAGAGCAAGATTATGATATTCATCCAATTGGCCCATGGACGGATGTTCATGCCATCGGGGTTATGCTGACTGAGCTGCTAACAGGGCAACGGCCTTTGTCAGCCTATGAACGGCAACAGCAGGTTGCGGCTGGTACAGCTGACCCAATTGTGGCTATTATCGATGAAGTTGCTGCTCGTGAGGGCGCGCAGTTAGCGCAAGCATTACTGCTTGCTACGCAGCTGCATCCGCAACAGCGTTTACAGACTATTGAACAGTTAGAACGAGCATTAACCCATTAACCTAGTTTGGTGCAGGAGTCGCACATGACCACCACGACCACAGTCGTTTTAGAATTATCCGAGCAAGGCGGGCGAGACTATAATCAAGATCGATTGATCGTGCTGCATGACACTGATTCAGGCGATTTTCTTGCGCTGTTGAGTGATGGCGTTGGCGGTACGGCGAGAGGGGAAGTTGCCGCGGAATGTTTAACCACTGTGGCTGCTCAGGTATGGCAGCAACGCAGCGAGTTTACGTCGCTGCAACAATTATTACAGGCGCTGTTTGAGCAGGGGAATGCAGCAATTGCCGCAGCCAACGAAGCCGGTACTAACACCGCCGCAACATTAGTTGCCTTAGCCGCTCGCGGTACTGATCTGATGTCGGTGCATGCTGGCGATTCACGGATCTATCAATGCCGTGACGACCAGGTCGTTAAGGTCACTCAAGACCATTCTTTGGCCTATGCTAAATTTAAGCTTGGTGAAATTACTGAAGAGCAAATTGCCACGCACCCGGGGCAAAGCCAGCTGTTAAACTGTATGACGGGCCACAGCGATGTGCATGCCGAATACAGTCAATGGCAGGTGGCGAACGGCGATTATTTTGTGCTCTGTAGTGACGGCTTCTGGGAGTTGTTTCCAAAAACTGAAATGGCGCCACTGGCGGGCAACGAAAATCGACAGTTTGTGATCGCCAATCGGCTCGAGCAAATGTTGCAACAGCATCCTCGCCATGACAATACCAGTGCGGTATTTATTCATTGTGGTAGCGGTTTTGCGCAGGGTCAAACCGATACCAACAACACCAGCAATAAAACACATGCTGCTGTGGTCAAGCCGCCCAGCGACAACACTGCGAGCGGCAATAAAAGTTGGGCTGTACTAATTATTGTGGCAGCTGCTATTGCTATCACCGCCTTGTTGTTTTGGCCGCAAAAACTCGACCACAACGGCTCGCCGCCAGTCGTTGAACCTCAGCAACAACAGCCGATTGAGGAAGCCAACACCGATACGCCTGAACCACTGGAACAGCCAACGCAGCCACAACAACCGGAGCAACCGCAAGAACAACAGAGCGAGCAACCGC
>CAYXGO010000071.1:0-8285 GCA_964464575.1 uncultured Pseudomonas sp.
TTTGATCTTGGCTTGAGTGGCTTGATTGGTCTCTTTACCATCCATGCGCATACGTCCGGCTTCGTCTAATTGCGGTGCAGCGGCATACAGGCCTTCAGTAAACAGCCGATAGATCTGCTCGATACAGCCTTCATGCGTGCCCTCTTGCTTCATCACTCCATAAATCAAAGAGATGTAGAGTGGCATCACTGGAATAGCTGAGCTGGCTTGGGTAACTAAAGCCTTGAGTGACGATACATAAGCTTTCAGCTGCTTGTCTTGATGATTGCTACGCAGCGCCGCGGCGGCGCGATCAAGATCTTCTTTCGCTTTACCAATAGTGGCATGCCCGTATATGGGCCATGTCAGTTCTTTACCAATGTAGGTATAGGCAGTGGTGATAGCGTTATCCGCTAAGACGCCCGCTTCACTTAATGCCGCCAACCATAATTCCCAATCTTCACCGCCCATAACCTTCACGGTTTGCATGATTTCATCGTCGTTGGCGGGTTCTAAGGTAATTTCCTTGACCTGATCTTTGTCGGTATCGTAGGTCTTGGTCGTGTATGCCTTGCCAATAGGTTTCAGGGTTGAGCTGTACAAAGTGTCAGTAGTCGGGTCAAAGCGCTTCGGTGAGGCCAAACTATAGATCACCAAATCCACCTGCCCCATGCTAGCTTTAATCTGTTCAATCACTTGCGCTTTGATTTCGTTCGAAAACGCATCACCGTTAATGGTGTGAGCTTTCAGCCCAGCAGCTGCCGCAGCTTGATGAAACGCCGCGGTGTTATACCAGCCGGCGGTTGCGGTGCGCTTTTCTGACGGCTCTTTTTCGAAACACACGCCAAGGGTTTCAGCGCCAGCGCCAAACGCTGCGGTGATGCGCGAAGCCAAACCATAACCGGTTGAACAACCGATCACTAAAACCCGCTTCGGCACGTCGACCAGCGGGCCTTGGGCACGAATGAAATCGATTTGTTGTTGAACATGAGCAGCACAGCCAACTGGGTGTGCATTGGTGCAGATAAAACCGCGGATCTTGGGCTGAATAACCATATTCGAGCTTCCTGTAGTGATAAATCGTCGAGCTATAAGTGGGCGCTAGTGTACGCCAGTGACTGTCATTAACAGATCTGATCTGCTCCGCTGCTAGAGTGCTTTGCTACCGCCGCGACACTGTGGCGATGACGGCACCGATTGTTGGCGTCGTTGCCATTCGCTTGGGCTATAAAGATGTAGTGCCAGCGCATGCACTGGGCCGGCTAATTCGGTCGCTAGCAGCTGATTAAGCAAGCGATGCCGTGCAATGCGGCTGAGCCCAGCAAAGTGCTCACTCACCAGCGTCACTTTATAATGTGAGTCTAATTCACCACGGCCATGCAGGTGACTTTCATTGACTAGCTCCAGATAGTCGCATGGCAAAGCCTGCCGCAGCGTGGCTTCAATACGCTGAGCGACAGCGGTTGTCGCAGTATGATTCGACATCAGTTACTCCCACCTTGATCAACGGCGCTAAAACAAATACGGCGATCACGACCGACACTTGCTAAGGCATTAAAAATAGACGCATTACGCTGCTGCCCTTGCGGCACTACCAAGCGATAAAATTGTGAACTGACAGTACCCGACTGTTGCCATAGAATGACGTCGTATTGTTGCTGAAACTCAGCCAGTAGCGCCAACCCCTCATGCCGCCGTGCCGGAAACGCAGTGACTTCACCGATAACCCGCCAGCGGCGCAATTCATCCGCCTCGGCCATCAGCGCATCATTAATGCGGTCACGGCAAAAACTCAGTTGTAACACACCATCGGCGAAGGCCCACTGTTGATCCGGTAACAGGCTTAAATCGAGCGCCTGAATCAAGGCAATATCATTGCTGTCAGCGCTCTCGGTAACTGGTTCGCAGGCCCATAAAAGGCAGCTAAAAAGGCTCACAAGGAGGAGCCGCAGGCAATTGCCTGGAGCACAACTAAAGCGATAACGAAAAACTGTTGAGGCCATTAAGTCGCTCATCTAACGCCATAAAATAGACGCTTAGCATAACAGTTTGTCGGCACTGGGTGAATAAGCGAGATGATAACCACAGAAGATTCACAAGGGGGGCTTAGGCAACGAGAGATGGTGCAATTAGACGAACATCCATGTTCCAACGAAGTTACTTCCAATCCTTGAGTTAACTTCTTAATCCTTAAAACGCACTTTATATTAATTTTTCATAACTTTCTATTACAATTTTGAAACAAACCGTGAACTGGTTGATTTTCGTTGAAATTTAGTTATTTACTCGCTCACCTCAGGGGTTTTGCTAACCAATGCCACGATTTGCCACCCTGCTTGGGGCTGTAGCTGATCATCACTGGTAAAAGGCCGGCAAATATCACGTTCATCCAGCGCAAATAACGGAATTGCGCTGTCTTTGTAGCGTTGTTGATAGTCGGCGAAGGTAAAGCTTTCGGTCAAATTAGTGGTCTTCACCTGTGCTCCTTGAAACACCAAGCTCGACAATTTTGAAAAACTGCAGTGGCTATTAAACAGCTTCAAGCGCTCGCGATAGTGCTGCGACAACTGATGGCGCGCTGCAGCATCGTGTTCGTTACTCGGTAATGCCAACACTTTGTCGGCGCCAAACCAATCACTAAAGTGCATAGCTACTACCGGATTCAACTGCTTGTACGGTGACATCACTAACACCCGGCCAATTCCGCTTAAGTCCATATGGTTTTCGGCATGTTCCGAGGTCGGGTTACCAAAATACACCGGTAGGCCGTCCATGCGGGCTTGGCGAATATGTTCCCAGTTAGTATCTGCCAGTAACACTGCCACATCATGCTTCTGCAGCGCTTTAGCAATCAATCGCGCCGGTTGATTGGCGCCAAAAATAAGAAAACCATAGGCTGGTGGCTGACGTAAACCCAACCACTGCGCCACCCACTTGGCGCTCAGGCTCTGTAATATCACCGTGGCCATAATCACTAAAAATACCAAGGGTACTAATAAATTGGCAGATTCCCAGCCCGCCTGTTGCATTTTAATAGCGAACAACGCCGACACCGCTGCAGCGACAATACCACGCGGTGCTATCCAGCTTAGCAATAGCTTCTCCTTGAAGCTCACATCGGTGCCAAGGGCCGATAGCCAAACGCTCAGGGGTCGTGCCACCAGCAAAATAAAAACAATCAACAAGGCAGCACCAAACCCTAATTGAGCAAAGGCATTGGCATCTAGTCGGGCAGCTAAAATGATGAACAACCCAGAAATCAGCAGGACGCTTAAGGTCTCTTTAAACTCAATGATGTCGTCAAGCTGCAGGCCACGAATATTGGCCATGGTGATACCCATCACAGTCACCGTTAGTAAGCCTGACTCGTGTTGCAAGGCATTAGAAATAGCAAACACACCAAGCACCACCACCAGCGTGGCAACATTTTGCAAATAGTGCGGCAGCCAGCCGCGCATTAAGGTTACCGCCAGCAAACGGGCCGCGGCATAACCAATGGCAAAGCCCACCAGTAAGGTGATGGCAAAGGCTTGCAAGGCCTGCCACCAGCCCTGCCCTTGCTGGGCCACTAAAAATTCAAATACCAACACCGCCAAAAGTGCACCGATAGGATCAATAATGATGCCTTCCCAGCGCAAAATATTAGCAATCTTGCTGGTCGGTCTCACTGAACGCAGCATCGGCATGATCACCGTGGGGCCAGTAACCACCACCAAGGCGCCAAATAAGGCTGCTAGTTCCCAGCCCAAATCAGTCAAATAGAAGGCTGCCACCGCCACACTGACCCAGGTCACCAACATGCCTATACTGACCAAATGCGTCACCATTCGGCCATGATCACGAATTTCATCAAAGCGCAGGGTCAAGCTGCCTTCAAACAAGATAATGGCCACTGCTAGCGACACCATAGGAAATAATAAATCACCGAACACCGCATTAGGCGCCAGCACACCGAGCCACGGCCCCAGTGCCAAACCGGTCAGCAATAATGGTAAAATAGCAGGGATTTTGAGCCGCCAGGCACCCCATTGGCAGACAATAGACAACACACCGATTAATGCCAACGCCGACAAGTCACTCATATCTCATCCTTAATATGTGGAAAACTCACTGTAATTCACCGTAGCTGATCGGTTTCTACCCCGCAAGAAATATCCCTTTGGGCTTATTAAAATCTTATTGATAATTATTCGCATTTGAGTAAGAATAATGCCTATCTCGAATACTACAGGAGCATCCCTATGCGTTTATTCTCTGCGGCCACAATCACTGCGGTGGTCACCACCAGCTTAATCAGTAGTCTGGCGCAAGCTGCTACGGTAAATCTGTATTCAGCGCGTAAAGAAGCCTTGATTAAACCAATGTTAGAGCAATTCACCGCGCAAACTGGCATTGAGGTGCGCTTGCTAACCGGCTCAGGTGATGCACTGCTGGCACGCCTGCAAAACGAAGGTGCCAACAGCCCTGCCGATTTATTCTTAACCGTGGATGCCGGCAACTTGCACCGCGCCGCCCAAGCTAACGTATTCCAACCCTTAGGCTCTACCGCTGCCATCACGGCAGTGCCTGAACACTTACTCGGTGATAACAATTTATGGGTAGGCTTGAGCGTGCGAGCACGACCAATTTTTTACGCTATTGACCGCGTTGACCCAAGCCAATTGAGCGGCTACGCCGACCTCGCCGATGCCGCGTGGGAAGGTAAAGTATGTATTCGCTCGTCAGACAACATCTACAATCAATCATTGACTGGCGCTTTGTTGCAGCATTGGGGTGAAGCTGCCACTGAAAGCTGGGCCCGTGGCTTGGTCAGTAATTTTGCCCGCCCGCCAGTGGGCGGCGACCGTGATCAAATCTCAGCAGTAGCAGCCGGCATGTGCGACATCGCCGTAGCTAACACCTACTACTACGGCATCATGCAAGGCAGTGATGACGCTAAAGAGCGCGAAGCAGCCAGCAAGGTCGCTATTTTTTGGCCCGACCAAGCGAGTCACGGCACCCATATCAACGTATCAGGAATTGGCTTAACACGACATGCGAAAAACGTCGACGCAGCTCGCCAACTGGTTGAGTTCTTATTGTCTACCGAAGCACAAGCGTGGTACGCCACCACCAACAACGAATACCCAGCGGTTGCGGGCGTCAACTGGAGTGAACGCCTACAGAATTGGGGCACCTTCAAGCAGGATACCCTACCGATGGCGGTGTTGGGTGAAAATAACGCTGCCGCGGTGCGCTTAATGAACCGTGCCGGCTGGCGTTAAACCCAGTGCCGCAGCAGTTCTGGCGACAAACCTCATTAGTACTCACCGCAGTGGTATTAGGTATACCGCTGCTGGTGATTTGCTGGAGTCTGCTCGACTTAGTACTGAGCGGTAGCGAGACCCTCAGCCATTTATGGCAAACTGTTGTTCCCGAATACATCGGTCATTCACTGGCCTTGCTGCTTGGTGTTGCTGTTGGCGTGATAGTACTTGGGGTGAGTACCGCTTGGCTGACTACTGCCTGTCGTTTTCCAGGGCAAAAATTTCTCAGTTGGGCGTTGTTATTACCGCTCGCCATGCCGGCCTACATCACCGCCTATACCTACACCGGTTTATTCGATTTTAGCGGGCCGGTACAAAGCACCCTGCGCAGTCTTACTGGCTGGGGTTTTGGTGATTACTGGTTCCCGGAAATACGCAGCCTGGGCGGTGCCATTGCAGTGCTCAGTTTGGTGCTGTTCCCCTATGTTTATTTGATTACCCGTGCCACCTTTTTACAGCAGTCAGCAACGACCATTGAAGCCGGCCGTAGCCTTGGCCTGAACCCGTGGCAGTGTTTTTGGCGTCTAGCGATGCCATTGGCGCGCCCGGCTATTGTTACCGGAACCACCTTGGCGCTGATGGAAACCTTAGCCGACTATGGCACCGTGCAATATTTTGGCGTGACTACCTTCACCACCGGTATCTTCCGCACTTGGTATGGCTTGGGTGACCTAAATGGCGCCCTGCAACTAGCTGGGATCTTACTGATCGCGGTGGTGATGCTGATGCTGATTGAGCAGTGGTCGCGCCGTGCCGCACGCTATGACCAGCGCCAGCATCGCAGCGCACAGCCTTTTCGCTTGCGCGGTTGGCGCGCGCTAGCCGCTGCTGCGGTGTGCTGGCTGCCGCTGTTATTCGGCTTTTTGTTACCCGCCAGTCAGTTACTCAGCTGGTCCGTGCAACGCTGGCAGATCTGGCAAAGCGCTGAGTTCTGGCAACTGGCTGGTAATAGCTTTTTGTTGGCCTGCAGCGCCGCCCTATTGGTCATGTTCATTGCTCTATGGCTGGCCTATGGCCGCCGCCAAGTCAACAATCCGCTGGTGCGCACTAGTGTTACCCTGGCCGGGCTTGGTTATGCCATGCCGGGATTGGTGATTGCGGTGGGACTATTACTGATGCTGGGGCGCGTTGATCAGTGGCTGATTGCACTGAGTCAACGTTGGTTTGATTACAATCCGGGATTGCTATTATCAGGCACATTATTTGCCTTGCTGTTCGCCTACAGCGTACGTTTTCTTAGTGTTGCCTTACAGACGATCAGTGCTGGCCTAGCGGAGATTCGGCCGAGCATGGATGAAGCAGCGCGTATTCAAGGCTATAGCCCATTGCAAGTGCTGCGCCGTATTCACGCGCCATTGCTGCGGCCGAGTATTTTTACTGCGGTACTACTGGTTGGCGTTGACGTGTTAAAAGAACTACCGGCTACGCTGGTACTGCGCCCCTTTGATTTCAACACCCTGGCAGTGCGGGCTTATGAAATGGCCGGCGATGAGCGCTTAGCCGATGCCGGCCCACCCGCCTTAATGATGGTGATGGTGGGGTTAATTCCAGTTATTTTGTTGTCGCGCGCTATGCTAAAATCATCGCGTAAAGCCTTGAAGGAGCCTGAATTTGTCTAGCCTAACGCTGCAGCACATTGGCATTATGATTGAGCAAAACCCAATTGTACGCCACGTCAGTTTAACCCTAGCCAGTGGCGAAATCGGCTGCTTACTAGGCCCCAGCGGTTGCGGCAAAACCACCTTGTTGCGCGGTATAGCGGGTTTTCAGCCGCTGCATGAGGGGCAAATTCTACTCGATGATCAGCTCGTTTCAAGCAGCACCACCACGCAACCGCCCGAGCAACGCGGTATTGGCATGGTGTTCCAAGACTTTGCTTTATTTCCACATCTCACCGTGGCCGAAAACATTGCCTTTGGTATGCGTAAAGCCAGCGCAACCGAGCGCCGGCTGCGCGTTGATGAACTGCTGACACGTATCGGTTTACCCGGTTATCAAAGCCGTTACCCGCATGAGCTCTCGGGCGGTCAACAGCAACGTATTGCGCTGGCACGGGCTTTGGCACCACGGCCACGTATTCTGTTACTCGATGAGCCGTTTTCTAGCCTTGACGCGGAATTACGCGAAAAGCTAGCACTCGAGGTACGGCAGTTATTGAAGCAAGAAGGTATTACCGCGTTGTTGGTCACCCACGATCAGCAAGAAGCCTTCGCCATGGCCGATAAGGCCGGCATGATGTATCAAGGTGAATTATTGCAATGGGAAACGCCCTATCAGCTGTACCATACCCCGCGCCACCAATTAGTGGCGGATTTTATTGGCCATGGGGTGCTGATGCAGGGCACCGTTAATGCCAGTGGTTCTTTGGCCTCACCGCTGGGCATGATTGAAAATTCAGCGTTATTGCAGGTTGCTGCGGGTACTCCGGTGAGTTTTTTGGTGCGCCCCGACGACATTGTCATGGACCCTCGCAGCCGGTTACGCGGCACCATTAAGTCGCGCGGTTTTCGCGGTGCCCATAATTTATATACCGTGGCACTACCCAGTGGCATTGAGATACTGACCCTCAGCCCATCGCATGAGCAGCTTGAGGTGGGCAGCAAAATTGGCCTGCGCCCAGAATTTGATCACTTGGTGGTGTTTGCCGCCGATTACTGTGAGCTGCCCGGTAGTTGGCAGTTACCAGAAGCGCAATCGCCGTAGGAGCAGGTACTCCACCACTGCAATCACGCTGAGCGCGGCGCAGAAGATCCAGAACGCACGCTCATCGTCCACCCCCGGCATACCGCCAATGTTGATACCAAACAAGCCGGTGAGAAAACTGATCGGCAAGAACACCCCAGCCACCATAGATAGCCAATAGGTATTACGATTCATTTTCTCCGCCACTTCTTGCTGCAAGTGTTCACGTAACATCCACACTTGCTCAAGCAGCATTTCGAGATCTTCAAGCACGCGATGACAGCTATCGCGCTCGTTACCGAGCCACTGGAGTAGCTC
>CAYXGO010000072.1:0-8243 GCA_964464575.1 uncultured Pseudomonas sp.
AAAGGTGTATACGAAAAAAATCGATTATTCGGTGTGACTACCCTGGACGTTATCCGCGCTGAAACCTTTGTCGCTGAATTGCACGGTTTGAATCCAGCTGATGTGAAGGTTCCAGTGATTGGCGGCCACAGCGGCACCACCATTCTGCCATTACTATCACAGACCGGTTTGTCGTTTACTGACGAGCAAATCAGTGCCTTAACCCATCGTATCCAAAACGCCGGCACCGAAGTGGTTGAAGCCAAAGCTGGTGGCGGTTCAGCCACCTTGTCCATGGGTCAAGCTGCAGCTCGTTTCTGTTTGTCACTGGCCAAGGGCTTAAAAGGCGAGTCAGAGGTAGTGGATTACGCTTACGTTGAAACCGATGGCGCTGATGCACTGTTCTTTGCCCACCCAGTCAAACTGGGTAAAAACGGTATTGAAGAAATTCTGCCATACGGCCCGTTAAGTGCTTTCGAAGCCAAAGCCAAAACCGATATGCTGCCTGGTTTACAGGGCGATATCCAATTGGGTTTGGACTTCGTTAAGTAAGTTCGCGGCTCACCGCTATGTCGGTGCGAGTGCTCGGCCTCAATTTGCCGATCAACAGCCACACTATGCTGCCAGCGTTGTGCCTCACGGCACTTCTGCTGGCAGTGTTTTATCTGTTGCCGCAAAGTTTTACCCAGCTGTATTACACCCAAGCGACTGTTGCCGATGGGCAATGGTGGCGCCTGGTGACTGCTCAGTGGGTGCATTATGACAGCGCCCATCTATGGCTCAATGTCGGTGGCTTGTGGTTGTGGTGGCTGTTATTTATTGAACGCTTGCCGAACTGGCGACATTGGTTGCTGCTGTTGCCCATTATGCTGGCATCGACCATTGCCCATATGCTGAGCCCGCAAGGGGTGATGACCTATGCCGGTTTTAGTGGTTGTTTGTATGGCTTGTTTGCTTACGCCTCAATGCTCGATATTGCCGCTGGACGGCGCAGCAGCTGGCTGATTTTAGCCGCTATTATCGGCAAAAATGGCTACGACTTAGTGGTGCTACCAACGAATGCTGATATCGCTATTTATTCGCATTTAGGCGGTATGGCGATGGCGCTGCTGTTGGCGCTGTTGATGCTGTATCGGCAGCGCACGCAACACTTACGTGGCAGCTAAATTGATGTACAATAACAACCTTACCGACACCGCCAACAGAAGCCCATTACCCGTCATGACCTTAACTGAAATCAATACCTTGCTGGCCAACGATATGCTCGGCGTCAACCAGCTGATTAGCCGCGAACTGCAATCGGATGTTGCGCTGATCAACCAGTTAGGCTTGTACATTGTCGGCAGTGGCGGTAAGCGTTTGCGGCCACTATTAGCAGTTACCGCAGCCCGCGCGGTAGGCTATCAAGGGCAAGGGCATCTAACCCTGGCTACCATTATTGAATTCATTCATACCGCCACGCTATTACACGATGATGTGGTGGATGCCTCAGAATTGCGCCGCGGCAAAGAAACCGCCAATGCGGTATTTGGCAACGAAGCCAGTGTGTTAGTGGGTGACTTTTTGTACACCCGCGCGTTTCAGCTGATGGTGACGCTGGAATCCATGAAAGTGATGAAGATCCTCGCCGATGCCACCAATATTATTTCTGAGGGCGAAGTGTTGCAGTTGATGAATTGCAACGATCCAGACACCACCGAAGCCAGTTACTTTGAGGTGATTTACGGCAAAACCGGCAAGTTATTTGAGGCTGCTACCCAGTTGGGTGCGGTGTTAGCGCAGCAGCCACAAGCCGTTGAAGATGCCTTGGCGGCTTATGGTCGCCATTTAGGTACGGCCTTTCAGTTAGTCGATGACTTACTCGACTATACCGCCGATAGCGAAGTGATGGGTAAGCAAGCTGGCGATGATTTAGCCGAAGGCAAGCCGACACTGCCGTTGCTTTATGCCATGTGGCATGGTTCAGAGAGCGAACAGCAACTGATCCGTAGCGCCATAGAGCAGGGCAATGGGCGTAATTTATTACAGCCTATTTTAGCCACTATGGAACGCACTGGAGCGTTGCAATACACCCGTGATCGCGCCCTCGCTGAGGCCTCGCTAGCCCAGCAACAGCTTGAGCAGTTGCCCGCTTCAGAATACCGTGATGCATTGCACGCTTTAGCGCTGATTGCGGTTGAACGAATCGCTTGAATCGGTACCAATTTGCGGGTACAATTCGCGCCCTGATTTAAATATAAGCTGCTCGTGAGAGCACATCGGAGAAAACTATGTACGCAGTATTCCAAAGTGGCGGTAAGCAACACCGTGTCGTTGAAGGCCAAATCGTCCGCCTGGAAAAACTGGAAGCAGCCACTGGTGCAGTGGTTGAGTTCGACCAAGTATTAATGGTGTCGAACGGCGAAACCGTAAATATCGGTGCGCCATTTGTTTCTGGTGGCTCAGTCAAGGCGGAAGTTATTAATCATGGTCGTGCAGACAAAGTGAACATCATCAAGTTCCGTCGTCGTAAGCACCACATGAAGCGCCAAGGTCATCGTCAGTGGTTCACGGAAGTGAAAATCACTGGTATTAACGGTTAATTGTAGGAGCATCGAAACATGGCACACAAGAAAGCCGCAGGTTCAACTCGTAACGGTCGTGACTCAGAAAGTAAACGTCTGGGTGTGAAGCGCTTTGGTGGCGAAGCTGTTTTAGCGGGTAGCATCATCGTGCGTCAACGTGGTACTAAGTTCCACGCTGGTGACAACGTCGGTATGGGTCGTGACCACACCTTATTCGCGTTAGCGGACGGTAAAGTTTCATTTGCGGAGAAAGGTCCTAACAGCCGCAAATACGTAAACATCGTAACTGAATAAGTTCAGTTCTCGGTCGATACGGAGCATTAGAAACCCCGTCCATAGTGGCGGGGTTTTTTCATGGTAGCAGGTAGCAAAGATGAAGTTTGTAGATGAAGTCGAAATTCGCGTAGAAGCTGGCGATGGCGGCAATGGCTGTATCGGTTTTCGGCGTGAGAAATACATTCCGTTTGGTGGCCCCAATGGCGGTGACGGCGGTGATGGCGGCGACGTTTATCTAGAAGCCGACGAAAACCTTAATACCCTCATTGATTATCGTTTTGTGCGTATTCATAAAGCCATGCGTGGGCAAAACGGTATGACCAATAACTGTACCGGTAAGCGCGGTGATGACATTGTCTTAAAAGTACCGGTGGGTACCCGCGCTGTAGACGTAGAAACCGGCGAAGTACTGGGCGATTTAACCCGCCACGGCCAGCGCCGTATGGTCGCTAAAGGTGGCTGGCACGGCTTGGGTAATACGCGCTTTAAAAGCAGTACCAACCGTGCACCACGGCAAAAAACCGATGGCACCCCAGGCGAGATCCGCAACTTGCGCTTAGAGCTGATGTTGCTGGCCGATGTGGGCTTGTTAGGCATGCCAAACGCCGGTAAATCAACCTTTATTCGCTCGGTATCGGCAGCACGCCCGAAAGTAGCCGATTACCCGTTCACTACCTTGGTGCCAAACCTTGGGGTGGTGAACCCGGTGCCACACGCCAGTTTCGTCATTGCTGACATTCCTGGCCTCATTGAAGGCGCTGCAGAAGGCGCAGGCCTGGGCATTCGGTTCTTGAAGCACCTTGAGCGCTGCCGGTTATTATTGCATCTTGTTGATTTAGCGCCATTTGATGGTACCGATCCAGCTGAGCAAGCGGTCAAAATTGTCCATGAACTGGAAAAATACAGCCCCGAGCTGGCCGCCAAACCACGCTGGTTAGTCGCTAACAAAATTGACTTACTCAGTGAAGCTGAAGCGGCCGAGCGTATTGACGCCATTAAAGCTGCCTTGGGCTGGGACGGCCCGGTGTATCAAATTGCTGGTATCAGTGGCACCAACACCGATGCGCTGTGTAAAGAGATCATGACGTACATTGAAGGCTTGCCAAAAATCACTCCAGAAGAACTTGAGGCACAGGCCAAAGTTGGCGCTGAATTCAAGTGGGAGCAGTATCATCAGCAGCAAATGGGTCAAGCCGCTGAAGAAAACTGGGATGACGACGATGACGACGACGATGATTGGGACGACGAAGACGGCGCTGAAGTGATCTATCAGCGCTAGTTGCGGCGTTATGATCACAGTACTTCGGGGCAACAAGGTGATAGGGTTGAGATGAAAATTGCATTAGTAGCCGCTATGGCAGCGCAGCGTGTCATTGGTAAAGACGGCAATATGCCGTGGCATTTACCGGCCGAACTGGCCTATTTCAAGCAAATCACCCTGGGGCACCCGGTGTTGATGGGGCGTACCACTTATGAATCCATTGGCCGACCGCTGCCAGGCCGCACCAATATTGTCTTAAGCAATCGTTACGCGCAGCCGCATACCGATGAGCGCGGGGTGATCTGGGTGAATAGCCCGGCGGCTGCGATAGCCGCGGCCGGCGATGTTGAACGCTTGATGGTGATTGGTGGCGGCCGCGTGTACGCCGAGTTTTTGCCCTATGCCGATGAGCTCTATCTCACTCATATTGATTTACACACTGAGGGTGATACCTACTTCCCTGATTATACCGATGGCATTGACTGGCTGCCGGTCAAGGTACAAGAACACCCCGCTGACGAGCGCAATCCGCACGCATTTATTACCGCTGTGTACCACCGTTTGAGCGCCAAAGCCGCGCTTTAAAATGTTAAAAAGCGACAACATAGTTAACAAAATTGTCCGTTGTTTCGCCTATTTCTAAGCGCTAACATGTGCTCCTATGAATTGTATGGAGCAGCCACCGTGCGCTTACTGCTTGTTGTGCTCGCGATCACTCAGTTGCTAATGCCGCCCATGGCACAGGCACAGATGTTGACGCGGTCCAGCGAAATTACCTTAGCCATCTGTACCATGGCGCGCGACGACGATACCCGTAAGCTGCAGCAGAAGCTGATGGAGTTGCGGCTGCGTCTGCGTGACATTTATGCGGGTATTCGCTGCAATCAACAAAGCTTGATTCAATTTGCACTTTCCTACCAAGCCAATAATATCGCGGTTTACCTTGCTAGCTATGTCAATGTGAATGATTTAGTTGAGAGCGGCGACATTGAATGGCTGCGCCAACGTAACTTGCTGGACACCCCAGTGGGTCGAATTGTGCGCGAACGCGTTTACAATTAACGAATACTTACAGTTTGATCCTTTGTAATCACCGTGCAACCCGCTAAACTGTGGGTCATTGTTACAATTGGATAACATCTATGTCGCCTGTTAAATCTGTTGTCTTCGGCACCGCGTTAGTCAGCGCGCTGCTGGTCAGTTCGCCGAGTAGCGCGCTCAACACCGATACCGAGCAAAGCACTGGGCAGAATCTTTCAGCCAAGCTCGATGGCTGTTATCTCAAAAACATCTCCGAACGGGTACTCTGTGGCACGCTCACGGTGCCAGAAAACTATGAGTTACCTGACGGCCTCACGATCGACCTGAACTTTGCTGTGTTGCCAGCCGTGAGCGAAAATAAAAAGCCTGATCCACTGCTGATTTTAGCCGGTGGGCCAGGGCAAGCGGCGACTGAGCTGGCGGCCATGATTGACCGCATTTTCAAGGATGTCCGCCGGCAGCGCGATATTCTACTGATTGATCAGCGCGGCACTGGTCAATCATTTCCGCTCGGCTGTCAGTTAAACCATGTTGAAGAAATGGTCAAAACCGATGAACAAGCCGATCTGCAGGGTGTCGCCGTAGAGTGTTTAGCACAATTTGAAGGGCGCGATTTAACCCAATATCACAGCGTCAACGCCATTCGCGATTTTGAGCAGGTACGGCAGTATTTAGGCTACCCGCAGGTCAATCTATACGGTGGCTCTTACGGCAGCCGTGCTGGTTTGGTGTACATGCGTGAGTATCCGCAATCGGTGCGCGCGGCAGTGCTTGATGCCTTAGCGCCCGTGCAAGTAGTAGTGGGCCCGTTTGGTACTTTTGGCGCCCAATCGTTCCATCAACTGCTCGACCGCTGCCAGAATTCCAGCGCGTGTAACAGCACCTTTCCAAACCTTTATCAAACCTACCAAGATGCATTGCTGGGGCTCGAGCAACAGCCGCAATTATTGACCGTGAACGACCCGCTCAGTAACGAAAAGACCGACGTGATGATCACTGCTGGGCGCTTTACCTCAGTGCTACGGGTGGGTTTATATCATCCCACCACGCGGCAAATGCTCCCTTATGTGATTCAGCAAACTGCGCTGGGCAATTACACCCCGTTGATTGGTCTGCTCGGCACCACCTTAGGTCAGTCAGAAATGTACATGGGCCTCACGTTATCGGTGTTATGTAGCGAAGATTTGCGTCGCGCCACCCCAGAGCTACTCGCTGCCGATGCCGATAACGACTTTATTGGTGGCCGCACCGGTGATGCCTTTGTAGAAATGTGTCGCGCCTGGCCGCAAGCAGAGCGCCCGGCCGAATGGTTTGAGCCGGTACACAGTGACATTCCAACCTTGTTGCTATCGGGTGCACTTGACCCGGTCACCCCACCGGTATGGGGCGACATGACGGCAGAAACCTTAACCAACAGCCGCCATCTTGTGGCACCGCATGGCTCGCATACCATCATTGGTCATACCTGCGCTAATCGCATTGCGGCAACCTTCATCGACAGCATAGACTTGGCTGCATTGGATGACAGCTGTTTACAACAGCAAAAGCCAGCGCCGTTTATTCTCAATAGTAACGGCAAAGGACTGTAAGCTCATGATTGAAGTGAACCAATTACGCAAACAATTTGGCAAAGTCGTGGCCCTTGATGGCTTGACCTTTAGTGCCCCAGAAGGGCAAATTACCGGCCTGCTCGGCCCTAACGGTGCCGGCAAAACCACCTGCTTACGAACCATATATGGCCTGCTGAAGGCCGATAGTGGACAAGCCCTCATTGATGGTTTTGATGCTAGCAAACAGCCCCTTGAGGCGCGTCGGCATATTGGTATCTTCCCCGACAAATTCGGTTTGTATGAGCGCCTCACTGCGCGTGAGCAAATCGCTTATTTTGCCAGCTTACATGGTATGGAAGGGCAGTCGCGGGCACAAGCTGTTGAGCAAGCACTGCAACGCTTAGATATGCTCGCTATCGCCGATCGTCGTGCGACAGGTTTTTCGCAAGGGCAACGGATGAAAGTGGCGCTGGCACAAGCCATTGTGCACCAACCCAAGCATTTAATTTTAGATGAGCCAAGCCGCGGCCTCGACGTCATGAGCACGCGTATTTTGCGTGACTTATTGCGGGAATTACGCAGCCAGGGCACCAGCATCTTGTTCTCCAGCCATGTGATGCAAGAGGTGGCTGCGCTCTGTGACCAAGTGGTGGTGGTGGCAGCCGGTAAAGTGGCGGCACAAGGTACCACTGAGGAACTCTGCGCCTTAACCGGTGAGACCGCCTTGGAAGAAGCCTTCGTGAAAATTATTGGCACCGACGAGGGAATCGCCGCATGATGAAGCAGATACGGATTGTTTGGCTGAAAGAATTGAAAGATGCCTTGCGCGATAAACGCTCGGTGATGGCGGCGATGTCTTATGCGTTTTTCGGCCCGTTGTTGATGGCCGGCGCCTTTTTCATGCTAATTAGCCAATTAACCAGCGAAAAAGACGTTGAGATTGACTTAATGGGCGCCGAGCATGCACCGGCGCTGGTCAATCATTTGAATAGCCTTGGCATTGTTGCGCGTAGCGAACCGTGGCCGGCAGGTACCCAACCTATTGTGCTAGAGATTGATGCCAGCTGGGCCGAGCATATTGCTACCGCACAGCCGGCTAAGGTGACCTTAACCGCCGATTTTTCGGCACAGAAGCAGCGTGCTGAAATCAGTCGGGTGGAACGTGCGGTGGCTAGCTACGGCCAGCAACTGGGCTATATACGCCTGCAAATGCGCGGCATTGACCCGAACGCTGTGCGCGGTGTCGATTTAGTCAAACACGATACCGCCACCAAGGGCTCACGTGCCGCTATTATTATGGGGAGCGTGCTGATATTTATGCTGTTGTCGGTGTTCTTCTCGGGCATGAACGTGGCCATTGATATCAGCGCCGGTGAGCGTGAGCGTAATTCACTCGAATTGCTACTGGCTCAGCCGTTAAGCGCACAACAGTTAGTGTGGGGGAAAACCCTAGCGGCTGGTTGCTTTGCTATTTTCGGCGGTATTCTGAGTGTGGTGCTGATCCCGCTGATCTTCAAATTCATTCCGCTGCACGAAATTGGTATTAGCGTCGCCATTGCTTGGCCTATGTTG
>CAYXGO010000073.1:0-8170 GCA_964464575.1 uncultured Pseudomonas sp.
CGTTATTCGCGCACGCGCGATTTGTACGATGATTTTGTGCAGGTACTCAGTCAAGTTGATGTGCTGTTGTTACTTGATGTCTACAGTGCCGGTGAAGCGCCAATAAGCGGTGCTGATAGCCGCGCGCTGGCTCGTTCTTTGCGCCTCAGAGGGCAGATGGAGCCGATTTATGTGGGCAGTAACGATGACTTATTCGCAGTATTAGCCGATGTATTACAGCCCGGCGATATGCTATTTGCCCAGGGCGCAGGCAACATCGGTGCGTTAGCGAAAGAGTTGGCGCACACCCAATTACAAGCCGACACATTGCGTGCTCGCGGCAGCAACCAGCAAGGAGGCCACTAATGCAGCAGTTCGGTAAAGTCGCAGTATTACTCGGTGGTCATTCCGCCGAGCGTGACGTTTCGTTACGTTCCGGCGCCGCGGTATTGCAGGCGTTGCAGGCTCAGGGCATCGATGCTCATGGCTTTGACCCGGCTGAGCGTGATTTACATCAGTTGCGCGACCACGGCTTTGATCGAGCCTTTATTGTGATGCACGGCCGTGGCGGCGAGGACGGCACCATTCAGGGCGCCTTGGAATATCTCGGTATTCCATACACCGGCAGTGGTGTTCTGGCCTGCGCGTTAGCCATGGACAAGGTCAAAACTAAACAAATTTGGCAGGCCTGCGGTTTGCCCATAGCCGACAGCCGTGTCATTCGTCGCGGTGATGCCATCGACAGCGCCGAGTTGTTAACCGCGCTAGGTGGCAAGGTGATGGTGAAGCCGGCGCAGGAGGGCTCTAGTATTGGCATGGGCTCAGCCAGCAGCGCGCAGCAGCTCACCGCAGCTATTGCTCTAGCACACCAATACGATGAAGAAGCGTTGGTGGAGGCTTGGCTAGCTGGGCCGGAATATACCGTGGCAGTGTTTGGTGATCGCGCACTGCCGTCTATTCGGTTGCAAACCAGCCATGAATTTTATGATTACGCCGCCAAGTATCAAGCCAATGATACCCAGTATCATTGCCCAGCAGGGCTGTCGCCGTTGGCTGAGCAAGCCATTCAAAAATTGGCATTCAGTGCCTTCAAGGCGCTTGGTGCGAAAGGCTGGGGGCGCATTGACGTGATGTGTGACAGCGATGGCAACTATCGCTTGTTGGAAGCTAATTTAGTGCCGGGTATGACGGCGAAAAGTTTAGTGCCGATGGCTGCGCGCGCAACAGGTATGGATTTTGAGCAACTGGTGCTCGGAATTTTGGCATTGAGCGACGCGTAGTATGGCGACGGTACGTTGGCAATTTTGGCTGGGCTTTGGCTTTTTTGTCAGCGTGGTGATTGGTACGGGGCTGGGTTTGTACAGTTTGTACCGCGTCGCTATGGATGCCAATCAGGTGCCACTGCGGCGCTTGCAAGTGCAGGGTGAGCTGCAATACGTCAGCAGCGACGATGTTCGCGCGGTATTGGTACAACAGCCGTTGGGTAGTTTTTTTTCAGCGGATGTGAATACCATTCGTACGCAAGTTGAGAGTTTAGCGTGGGTCAATCGCGCCTCAATTCGCAAAGAATGGCCCGATTTATTGCGGGTTTTTGTGGTCGAGCAACAACCGCTGGCGCATTGGAACTCTAATCGCCGTAAGCAGGCGCTGGTGAATACCGTTGCCGAGGTGTTTGAAGCTGATATCAGTGTGCTGACGCAGCCACTGCCAAGCCTCTACGGACCAGAAACCGCAGTGGCTGAAACAGTGGAGCAGTATCGCAGCGTGCAAGAATTGTTGCAGCTCAACGGTCATCAAGTCAGTGAATTACGCTTGAGTGAGCGCTTTGCGGTAGAAGTGGTGTTGCAGTCAGGATTGCAGTTGCGGCTGGGTCGCGAGGCGTTATTAGAACGGGTACAACGTTTTATCGATATGTATCCGCAGCTGAGTCGCCATAAGCAGCAGCCGATTGAGTATGTGGATTTACGTTATGACACCGGCGTGGCGGTGAGTTGGCGTGAACCGAATAAACCTAAGTAGAGAGTGAGCGCATGTCAAAAGCAGCAGAACGGAACATGGTAGTCGGCCTCGACATTGGCACCAACAAAGTGGTGGCACTGATTGGCGAAGTGATCGCCGGTGGTGAAATCAGTGTGATTGGTGTCGGCGCTGCAACTGCGCGAGGCATGGACAAAGGCGGGGTCAATGACCTCAATTTAGTGGTGCAGTCTATTCAGCGTGCGGTGGAAGAGGCCGAGTTGATGGCTGATTGTCGGGTGGCATCGGTGTATTTGAACATTTCTGGCCGTCATATCGCCTGCCAGAACGAAAGTGGCATGGTGCCCATTAACGAAGCAGAAGTCACCCAAGACGACGTTGATAGCGTGATCCACGCCGCTAAAGCAGTTCCTATTGCACAAGAGCGCCGCATTTTGCACGTGTTGCCGCAAGAGTTCGTGATTGATTCGCAAGAGAGTATTAAGAGCCCAATTGGTATGTCGGGTGTGCGTATGGAAGCCAAAGTACACATTATTACCTGCGCCAACGATATGGCCAAAAACATTACCAAAGCTGTTGAGCGTTGTGGCCTCAGTGTTGATCGATTGATTTTTTCGGCACTGGCTTCGAGCTATGCGGTATTAACCGATGATGAAAAAGATTTGGGCGTAGCGCTGGTCGATATGGGTGCTGGCACCATTGATATCTGTATCTATACCCAAGGCGTGTTGCGTCATACCGCAGTGATTCCGGCGGCGGGTAATCAGGTTACCAATGACATTGCTAAGATCTTCCGCACGCCGCTCAATCATGCTGAAGAAATAAAAACCAAATACGCCTGCGCACTGCGCGAATTGGTCAGTAAAGACGACAATATTGAAGTGCCATCGGTTGGTGGTCGACCATCTCGCATCATGCAGCGCCATATTTTGGCCGAAGTGGTGGAACCTCGCTACCAAGAATTGTTCGAAATGGTACGTGATGAGATTGTCAACAGTGGCTTTGATGAGCAAATCGCCGCCGGTATCGTGCTCACCGGTGGCTGCCCACTGATGGAAGGCGCGATAGAGTTTGCCGAAGAGATTTTCCACATGCCAGTACGCCTTGGTGCGCCGCTAGGTATGCAGGGTTTAAGTGATTATGTGCAAGAGCCAACCTACGCCACAGCGGTGGGTTTGCTGCGTTACGGGCAAGAAGATGTCCAGGCACGTCAAAAAGATGCTGATCAAGCCAATGCGATGGGTGCGTGGAAACGCATAAGCGGATGGTTTAAAGGCGAATTTTAGTTTCAGGGGTCATAACAAAAGTAGTACACTAAGCAGGTAACAAGGAGAACAACATGTCTGACGAACAAAACGTACCAAACGTGTTTCAAATCTTAGATGATTTTGATACCGATGCGGTCATAAAAGTAATCGGCGTGGGCGGTGGCGGTGGTAACGCTATCAAACACATGATTCGACAGAACATTGAAGGGGTTGAGTTTGTAGCAGCCAACACCGATGCGCAGTCATTGCGTGCCTTTGACGCGCACACCACCATTCAATTAGGTGCTGATGTCACCAAAGGTTTGGGTGCTGGCGCCAACCCAGAAATCGGTCGTCAAGCGGCTGAAGAAGTGCGTGAAGAGATCAAGCGTAAGATCCAAGGCGCTGACATGATCTTTATTGCTGCTGGTATGGGTGGTGGTACCGGTACCGGTGCTGCTCCAGTGGTTGCTGAAGTAGCACGCGAACTGGGCATACTGACCGTTGCGGTAGTGACCAAGCCGTTCCCATTCGAAGGCAAAAAGCGTATGGCTTATGCCGAAGAAGGCATTAAGCAGTTGAGCCGCTATGTTGACTCGCTGATCACCGTACCGAACGAGAAGCTGTTGAAAGTTCTCGGCAAGAGCACCTCGCTACTCGACGCCTTTGGCGCCGCTAACGACGTGTTGTTAGGCGCAGTGCAAGGTATTGCTGAGCTGATCACCAAAACCGGTTTGATCAACGTTGACTTTGCTGACGTGCGCACGGTCATGCGTGAAATGGGTACCGCCATGATGGGTACTGGTATTGCGCGCGGTGAAGATCGTGCTCAAGAAGCTGCCGAAATGGCCATTAATAGCCCATTATTAGAAGACATCGATCTATCTGGCGCGCGCGGCGTATTGGTAAACATTACTGCTGGTATGGATATGAGCATCGAAGAGTTTGAAACAGTGGGTAACATTGTCAAAGCTTTCGCCTCAGAAAACGCCACGGTGATTGTTGGTACGGTTATCGATACCGAAATGTCAGAAGAATTGCGCGTAACTGTGGTAGCCACCGGTATTGGTGCTGAGCGCAAGCCAGAGATCAGTGTCGTGAGCGGAACTTCAGCAAGCAGCGCTGGCATGCGTAGCGGCGGTTACAACCGTGGTTACGACAACGGTGCCGCGGCGCGTCGTATTGTCGAAGAGCCGTTGCTGGACGATGAACACGAGGAAGCCGAAGTGGCGCCAGCTCCGAAGAGCAAAGCGGCACCGACTGGTGGCCTAGATTACCTGGACATTCCAGCGTTCTTGCGCCGTCAAGCTGACTAGTGGTTAGACCTGTTTATTGCGGTTTAGCGGATTATTTGCTAGACTATTGCGCCTTTTGCTGGTCAAAAGACTTGTAAGAAGAGAAGCAACGATGATTAAACAACGTACGATTAAACAGCCCATTGCAACCACTGGTGTGGGTTTGCACAAAGGCAACAAGGTTCAGCTGACGCTGCGGCCAGCACCGGTGAATACCGGTCTGGTATTTCGCCGTGTCGATCTGAACCCACCAGTCGATATCCCTGCTAGCCCTGAGCTAGTCAAGGACGTGCGCCTGTGTACGTGTCTTATCAACGACGATAACGTGCGCGTATCAACCGTTGAGCATTTGCTCGCCGCGTTGGCAGCCATGGGTATTGATAATCTCATTATTGAAGTCGACAGCCATGAAATCCCGATCATGGACGGCAGCTCGCACCCCTTTATTTACCTGCTTCAGAGCGCAGGGATTGAAGAGCAAAAGGCAGCGAAAAAGTTTATCCGCATTAAACAGCCGGTACGGGTTGAAGATGGCGACAAATGGGCTGAGTTACTGCCGCATGACGGTGGTTTCTTGATCGACTTTGCCATTGATTTTAATCACCCGGCCATTGCCGACACCAATCAGGCTATGCGCCTTGATTTCAACACCAACAGCTTTGTGAAGCTGATCAGCCGTGCGCGTACCTTCGGCTTTATGAAGGATATCGAGCAACTGCGCGCGCACAATTTAGCGCTCGGTGGCAGCTTTGATAATGCTGTGGTGTTGGATGAATTCCGTATTTTGAATAGCGAAGGTTTGCGCTACGACGACGAGTTCGTCAAGCACAAGATCCTCGATGCCATTGGTGATTTGTATATGTGTGGCTATGCCCTGTTAGGCGAGCTGCGGGCATACAAATCAGGCCATGCAGTCAACAATATGTTGATTCGTGCGGTGTTAGAAAACCAAGAAGCGTGGGAGTTTGTCACCTTCGAACAAGCCAAGGCAAAATCACCCATTGCCTTTGGTAACAGCATTCCAGCTAGGGCGCTTTAAGCCCTAGCTGTGCTCGTACTTGTCCGCTAAAGCCAGTAATTGCGAGCGTAATGGCTCGTCACACAAGAGCGCCTGTTGACGCAATTTGCTGACAGCATCATCTTGTTTTACTTCTACTTTTTGCACCTTTTCTGCTGAATTTGCGGGCTTTGGCTGAATTCGTATATCCAGTGCATTAATCTCTAGCCTAGCGCCATCAGCAAAATGCGTTATAATGCGCCCTTGCACGGTCTTGATTCGCTGCGCTACAGCAGCCGATGAGACTTGAACGATAAGGGTATGCGCCCGAACATTGAGCACTTGCACCTGAGCCCGCAGTGGCGCGAGCTGAACCTCTGTTAATGCCGCGCACATTAGCTGTTGCCAGCGGGCGTGTTGCTCGGTAAAGTCAGCAAAATGTCGTAGTTGCTGACCAACCATGAGCTGTTGCGTTGTTTTCAGTCGATTACGTGCCATGGTGACGGGTCATATAGTTATCACGAAGTTTCACTACGAGAGATTACATGAGTTTATCAGTCTTCTATCGAGGCACCAAAGTTAAATTCGGCGTGCGCTTAACGCGCCGTCGTTTGCTGTCGCTAGCCGGTCTTACCGCGCTGGGCGTCATTGCCATGAGTAAACCGTGGCAACCAGCGGTCCTTGATGTCGAGCAAGCACGGCAGAACATCGGTGCCGAACAAATTGCTCTTGCGGCCCAAGAAAAAGCCGTGCGCCAATTACGTGACGAAACCGAAAAAAAGCTGACTGCAATGACCATTTATATGGGTGAAATGCAGGCGCAGATGCGTCGCCTAGACGCTTTAGGTCAGCGCTTAGCGGCAGTGGCTGAAGTGGATAACGGCGAGTTCAATTTCAGTGATACCTCTGGCGACGCCATGGGCGGGCCCGAAGCCTCTATCATTGATGCACCAGCCACTGATGTGGCGGCACTCATGAGCTCTATTGATGCCATGCTGGCGCAGCTCTCTGACAAACAAAAACAACTGGCCATCCTTGAATCAGTGATGATGAGTCACAATATCTCTGCAGAGAGCTATGTGGCTGGGCGGCCGGTGAAGTCTGGGTGGATGTCATCACAGTACGGCGTGCGTAAGGATCCATTTAATGGCAATCCAGCCATGCACAAAGGTCTCGATTTTGCCAGCTTAGAAGAAAATGCTGGTGTTTATGCCACCGGTGCCGGGGTAGTGACCTGGTCTGGCGAGCGTTATGGTTACGGAAAGCTAGTGGAAGTTGACCACGGTGGTGGTCTCAAAACCCGCTATGCACACTGCCAGGAGCTGCTGGTAAAAGAGGGTGATGTTGTCACTCGTGGTCAGCAAATTGCGATACTTGGGAGTACCGGTCGTTCTACTGGCCCGCACGTCCATTACGAAGTATTGCGCAATAACAAGCAGATCGATCCGTATAAATATGTATACCGCGAAGCGAACTAAGCAGCGCTCGCGGTCATAACCACAGGACTTAAATTTCTCATGTTTGGTAGTCTATTCCGTAAGATTTTCGGCAGCCGTAACGATCGTATTTTAAAAGGTCTGCAACGCCACGTTATCGCCATCAACGCCCTTGAACCTGAATACAAAGCACTCAGCGACGAGCAACTCAAAGCGAAAACCAGCGAGTTTAAGCAACGCGTTGCCGATGGTGCCAGTCTCGACAGTATTCTACCCGAAGCCTTCGCCACTGTGCGTGAGGCCAGTGTGCGGGTGTTCAATATGCGGCATTTCGATGTACAGCTGATTGGCGGCATGATCTTGAACGAGAATCGTATTGCCGAAATGCGCACCGGTGAAGGTAAAACGCTGACTGCTACCCTGGCGGCCTATCTCAACGCGTTGAGCGGCAAGGGCGTGCACATTGTTACCGTGAACGACTACCTAGCACGTCGTGATGCTGAAACCAACCGTCCGCTGTTCGAGTTCCTGGGCATGACCGTGGCCTTTAATATTCCGGGCCTACAACCGGCGGAAAAGCGTGCGGCTTATCAAGCGGACATCACCTACGGCACCAATAACGAATTTGGCTTTGACTATCTGCGCGACAACATGGCGTTTAGCCCTGCCGACCGCGTACAACGCAGCTTAAACTATGCCATTGTCGATGAAGTTGACTCGATTTTAATCGATGAAGCACGTACCCCATTGATTATTTCCGGTGCTGCTGAAGACAGCTCAGAAATGTACAAGCGCATGAACGACATTGTGCCGCTGCTGGTCAAACAAGACCAAGAAGATACTGAAGAGCAGCGCGGTGAAGGCGACTTTACCATTGATGAAAAATCGCGCTCGTTGCACCTCACTGAGAACGGCCAAGAGCACATTGAAGCGATCTTGCAAGAGCGCGGTATGTTAGGCGAAAACGATTCATTGTATTCATCGTCCAACATCACCCTATTGCATCACGTGAATGCTGCCTTGCGCGCTCATCACCTGTTTCATCGTGATGTCGACTACATTGTCAAAGATAACCAGATCATCATCGTTGACGAACATACCGGGCGCACGATGGAAGGTCGGCGCTGGTCTGAAGGCTTGCATCAAGCCATGGAAGCCAAAGAAGGCGTACCGATTCAAAACGAAAACCAGACGCTGGCATCGATTACCTTCCAGAACTATTTTCGCTTGTACAACAAG
>CAYXGO010000074.1:0-5267 GCA_964464575.1 uncultured Pseudomonas sp.
AGGCCTGTTTGCCGCTGCGCAGTTCATTTTAATTTCACATTTTTCCGAGTTTCATTGGGTGCTGAATCCAGATTTTAGCGCGGCTATGGCATTGGAGAGCCTGCGCTGGAACGTAAACTCGGTGCTTTACGAAGAACTGGTATTCCGTGGGTACCTGCTCTACAAGGCCATTGAGTTGCTCGGGGCAAGAAAAGCCTGCTTATTATCAGCCGCAGCATTCGGGGTTTATCACTGGTTTTCCTACGGCGTATTCGGAAGTTTGGTGCCGATGGTCTATGTGTTTCTTTTAACCGGTTCTTTTGGGCTGATGCTGGCTTATTCCTTTGCCATGTCAAAGTCAGTTGTGTTGCCAATAGCACTTCACCTAGGCTGGAATGTTGTGACGATATTGATATTCTCCAATGGCCCCTTAGGCGCGCAGCTACT
Organism: uncultured Pseudomonas sp.; assembly: GCA_964464575.1. GTDB lineage: Bacteria > Pseudomonadota > Gammaproteobacteria > Enterobacterales > Alteromonadaceae > Pseudidiomarina. The sequence continues at coordinate 427 of CAYXGO010000074.1, forward strand.
TCTGCCAAGTACAACGGAACCCATGGCGATGAGCGCCTTCCAACAGATCGTTACCAGCCTGGCAGTGCCACTTGGCTTGGTTATTTTGGTGCTGTGGGTCGTGACACGAAAGGTTCGTCGGTATAGTCAATCAGCCTGAAACCACTCTAGTGCTATTGATGTTTTGACGCTATAACGCTATAGTGACATAACGTTTAAATTGTGAGGCTTCCAATGAACGAACTATCAAAACGCTCAACGGTCTATTTCGATCCACAACTCCATGCTGCCCTTCGTCTGAAAGCCGCGCATACCCAGCGTTCACTGTCTGATATTGTCAACGATGCTGTACGCGCTGCGCTCGCCGAAGACCAACAAGACCTTGCCGCATTCAACGAACGAATCGCCGAACCGACTATGAGTTATGAAGCGTTGCTTGATGATTTAAAAGCGCATGGCAAGCTATAGTCTGGTCGTTAAGAAGTCGGTTGCCAAAGACTTACAAGGTATTCCTAAAAAGGACATTCTGCGTATTCTTGCTTGTTTGCAGGGGTTAGCCGATAACCCGCGCCCTGCCGGTTGTGAAAAGCTTTCAGGCCAAGAGCGCTACCGAATTAGACAAGGCGTTTACCGAATAGTCTATGAAATTGCTGATAAGCAGTTGATTGTCACCGTAGTCAAAATAGCTCATCGTAGTCAGGTGTATCGCAAACCTTAATTGTTATTACCTCAACCGGAGTGTGTTCAATGTTTAGTCATATCATGATCGGTGCTAACAGCATCGACGAATCGAAAAAGTTCTATGATGCCGTGTTAGGCGCGCTTGGCCATAAGCCGGGCGTGTTAGACGACAAGGGGCGTTGTTTTTACTTTACCGATACCGGCGTGTTTGCGCTGACCAAGCCTATTGATGGCAAGCCGGCTAGCTGTGGTAATGGCAGCACCGTGGGTTTCGCCGCAAAAAGCACCGAGGCCATTGATGCATGGCATGCTGCAGGCCTACAAGCGGGCGGTACCGACTGTGAAGATCCGCCAGGCTGGCGCGAAGGCCCAACGATGAAGCTCTACTTGGCCTACTTACGCGACCCCGCCGGCAACAAGATCTGCGCCCTGCTGCGTGGCTAACCGACAAGCGGCGCTGCAATGCGGCGCGCTTAACGACATGTCGGTTAGCGCACTGAATTAACCACTGGAGTGCAAGGGTAATGATATTAAAATCAATGTTTCGCCTACACTTGGCAGTTAACGCCCTGACGTTGGGATTAGTATTGTTTTCTAGCTTGGCCCGTGCGGATTCTGACCCGTGTGACTCCTATATCAATCCGATTAAATGGGAGTCTGAATTAAGTCACCCGCTAGCTTATGATTTGCCCGCGGTCTTTTATCCAACCGATAATTCACAAGTCATTGTTTCTGCGAAAACATTAATCAATGATATACAAAATAACATGGCCGACCATGAGCCCTTTTTGAAAAATGCAAAAGCTTATATTCTTGATAGCTTAACTAGGTTGCCAAAAGCCCAAGTTATTGATGTCAAGGACCTAATGATGGCTATGGATGGATTGCAAGGCGAAGCGTTGACTACTGCGATTCATGTTATGAATGGCTATCAGCTAGCATTCGAGAGTTTATTGTTAAACCATGAAGCATCCGTAAGCGTTGACGGCGTTTTAGTGAGTTCATCACACGTTGCGTATAGAGTTAGTCGTGATCCTGACCCGAGTACAAATCATGATTTCGATGTTGTACACCAAGTCGTCGCCTCGCGATCCAATGAAATTGTATTTTCTAGGTGTTGGTTGGCTACAGAATGAGATCGTTACTAACAAATGAATACTAACCGTGCCTGTACCTTAGCATTTGGAGCTCTGCTGCTGTCGGCCTGCACCACGGGGCGGTTGGAGTACATCACCCACGCTGGTGAACGTAAGTTTGCGTGCGCTACCGAGTACACCTGGCAACCCAGTGTCGATAAGTATGCCGTGGAATATGTGCTTGCGCATTGTGCCAAACAGGCGCGAGAGCAGGGAAATACGGTGGTTGATACGCGCTTGCTGACGCTTGATTTGTCATTGTCTAGGCCGCCTGAAGGCCGGCAATGGACACACGAACTGGCCAAGCAACAACATCAGTCCGGCCAGCTAACAGATCAGCAATACGGCTATATTATCGCGCACTTAGACCTTGGTCTGGATAGTGAGTAAAATACAGGAGTCTATTGGTTTGTATCGAATCGCTTTGTCTTTCCTGCTCGTTCCGCTGCTCGCAGGTTGCGTTTCCAAGCAAGACTTAGGTGGTTTGGCAACGGTATCGGCACTGATCATCGCCGTGCCTTTGGTGCCGGTAGCCGAGGCGTATCATGTTATCAATGATACCGAGGGTAAGGCCGCAGAGCAGCAACAACAATGGCGAGCTACCTTTGACCCTGTGTACGAACAGCGAATTGCCATCATCGACAATCGTGATCCGCGTGCCGATGCCGAGCGCAAGTTTGCCGCCAATGCCCTCGGCTTTTTTCCGATAGAACGTGACAGTAAGTTCTTAATTGGCATGAATTGGGGTAAGAATGAAGTTGATGGCGTAGCCAATCAGCAAATCATCGATAGTGACGAGGAGTTGACGACTTTGCAGCAACTATTTGCCGATGATCCGACTCACCAACAGGTTGCTGGTCACCGCTACAATAGCCCAATTTACGACTGCTTTGTCGCAAAAGCGTTCAGCTATCGAAAGGTTTACAACCAGCGGCTCTCTGAGCTGAGCGGCCTGTATTCGGTGAGCTTAAGCAACCAACAACGGGATAACCCATGTCAGACTCCATGACGCTCAATGGTATTGGACAAATTGCTATTACCGTCAGTGATATTGACCAAGCGTTGGCTTTTTATAGCGACCTATTGGGCTTGCCACTGCTGTTCCGAGCTGGGCCTAACCTAGCATTTTTGCAGGCCGATAGCGTTCGCATTATGCTCACTACGCCACAAGGTGCTGGAGCTGTTGGTGCTAACTCGGTACTGTATTTTAAAGTGACCGATCTCAATGCAGTGCACAGCGAATTTTTGCGCCGGGGAGCGGTCAACGAACGTTCACCGCAATTGGCAGCAAAGATGCCCGACCATGACCTCTGGCTTGGTTTTTTGCGTGATCCGGATGGTAACCTAGTTGGCTTGATGGAACAGCTACAGCCATCTTAAGCAAACCAAAACGACAGAATGGAGCACTATGATGACCAAAACTGCTCGGCCAACGGTACTGTTTATTCATGGTATGGGGCGCTCATCGCTGTCAGCTTGGCCAATGCTCCGTGAACTTCGCCGCAACGGGTTCATCACCCAGCGATTCGATTATTTTGTGAGCTTCAGCAGTTTTGCAGAGATCAAAAGTCGTTTAAAACAGCGGATCGTCGACCTTGCTACTGCTGGCGATTATATTCTGGTGGGTCATTCACTCGGCGGTGTACTCATTCGAGCGGCACTGAATGATCTCCCCCTATCGGTGCGTTTGCCTCGCCATGTCTATTTGTTGGGCTCTCCTATGCGCTCATCGTTGCTCGCCAAAAAGCTTGGATCAAACCCGCTATTTCGTTTACTAACTGGCGATTGTGGCGCTTTACTCGGCTCAGACAAACGTATGCAAATGATCGGCTCGCTCACTACGCCAACCTCTGCAATTATTGGCGCCCGCACGATAGCCCTGACACGGCCTATTTTCCAGCAACAACCCAACGATGGCGTGGTCACTCACTATGAAACATCGGCTAGTTGGTTTCAGCATGAAATTGAATTACCACTGATACACAGTGTACTGCCTTCAAGTACACAGATTGCTCGACTGATTAGCGCTGAGTTTAGCAATGCCACGAAATAACAGCATAAAAGCTGTAAAGCTGGCCGTTAAGATTATTCCCGGGGCCTCACAAGAGAAAGTTGTGGGCATGCTTGGCGATGCGCTCAAGATCCGGGTGCGGGCGCAGCCTGAACGGGGCAAGGCTAATGCTGCCGTGATAGCGACATTGGCCAAGTTTTTGCAACTACCCGAAACGGCAGTGATTATTTGCGCGGGCCACACTTCGGCAAATAAAGTGGTGGAGATACAGGGGCTCTCGCCCGATGAACTGGAACGTAAACTTCATGATCAGCTTTCAACCAGCTAGCAATCTCGCCGCCGCAGCGGCATTAACGCTAAGTAACATGCAAAGCTATTATCACCACTATGGTGTTGATTGGGATGCGCAACAAATAGAAGCCATGACCCGTGACTTGGTGAACCTTGATATTCTGGTCGATGGTCAGGTTGTTGGCGTGATGCGTCTTTCTTTCGACGACACCAGCTGCATGGTGCGCGATTTGCAAATTGACCCGCGCCAGCAAAATAAGGGCATTGGCGCGCAGGCTCTCAGCGAAGCGAAACGTTTAGCTCAGGCACAGAACCTGCAACGCCTGCAACTGCGTGTCTTCACCATCAGCCCAGCGGCTCGGCTGTATCAGCGATTTGGCTTTACCCTTAGCCATCGTGATGAGCGCTTCGATTACATGGAGCTGTCACTGAGCGAGAGTAACTAGCAGTCTGGCCGCACGGTATTTGAATCTTATTTCTTGGCATGACCGTAACATGACTAACTTTCTCACGAACGAGGCGTACGTCATGAAAAAATTATGGGTGGCATTATTAGCTGGGCTGTTTTTAACGAGTAGCGTCATGGCAACCGAAGAACCAAAATATCAAGTGCTAGAACAGCAGGGCGATTTTGAGTTGAGGCTGTATCAGCCCATGCTGATTGCCGAAACTTGGGTGACTGGCTCTATGGATGAAGCAAGCAACCGAGGTTTTCGTATCATTGCCGATTTTATTTTTGGCAA
>CAYXGO010000074.1:5277-8166 GCA_964464575.1 uncultured Pseudomonas sp.
CCGGTAACTATGGAAAATGATAACGGCCGGTGGCGCGTGCATTTTGTGATGCCGAGTCGCTACACCTATGAAATGCTACCCAAGCCAGTTAATCCCGCCGTCGCTATTCGCGAAATACCGGCAAGAAAATACGCTGTGATTCAGTTTTCTGGTTTTACCAGCGAAGAAAAAGTCGCAGAGAAAACTGCGGCATTATTGACATGGATGCAAGCAAATCAATTAACCCCGCAAGGGCAACCTGAGATGGCGCGATACAACCCGCCGTGGACGTTGCCATTTTTTCGTCGCAATGAGGTGATGATTGCCTATAATTAGCCTTGCGCCACAACTCATGGAGTAGCAAGCTGATGTCGGAATTTCAACATTTTACAGTATTAGCCGAAGGTATGGTGGCTGACCTTGATAGCGATTTTCAATGCCCCGATGGTCCGGCTTTTATGACTATGAAGGCCTGGGCAACCGATGCTGATGAGGCGGCTGATATGCTGATACAGATTGGTAAGCATCTGGGCTTTCATGCCATTGGAGAGTTGCAGATTTTCATCACTGATTCCGAACAACCACCCGAGCCCCAGCCCTACGGCTATGGCATCAACTTCACGCCCTTTGATGATGACGCCATGGATGACGATGAGATTGATGCCGAGCTCCATTGATCATGGCAACAGCGCCAGTAAAAATCACATGGAGGCTCCGCTATGAAAAAAGTAGTACTGTTCGTTGCTCTGTTACTGAACGGCTGTGCCAATATTCCATTGGCCACCATGCTGGAAATGCGCTCGTTTGATCAGAATAGTTTTGTACAGTTAAATCCTGAGGTGATTCGCACTAAGATCCAGCTTGATGAGCCGGTAAAGATTGATCTGGATAGCGCTGAATTATCGTTGGCCATCAACAGTTCTAGAGGGGTGCGGCTATTTCAATTTCCATTGGAGCTAGTGAGCCAGCAGAAGATTGCGCCAGAAGAGGGCTTTATTTTCTCCATGCCGGGTAAGAATGAATACACGCTGAAGCTGTCTGCCGAAGCCATTCGTAGCTTTGAAGAAACCCAGCAAGTTGTGGCGAGTGATGCCGGCAGCGAATTCGAAATCACCGTGCGTACGGGTTTTGACGATTTGCCTGACCATATTGATGAAATTCGCCTCTCTATTTTTCTTTTGCTCAACGAACAGCGCGGCTACATCACCTTGTTTGAGGACGCTGAGCTCACAATTAATCGCGATGGAGAGTGACACTGCATGACTGTGACCGAAGCGTTGCCAGTTACTGAAGCGGCCGGGCCCATTGCCTTCACCTCCGCTAAATAATCTGGCAAAAGCTGATTATCTGACCTAAAATAAGACCATTATTGCGGTCTTATTTTAGGTTTGTATTCAGGTGTGAAGAGGTGGTTATGCAGCGTGTTTTAGCGAGTTTGTCAGTCAGCGTTTCAGAATTGAAGAAAAATCCTTCGGCACTCGTGGAGCAGTCCAACGGAGCACCTATTGCAGTGCTAAATCATAATAAGCCAGCCGCTTATTTGATCCCGGCTGCTACTTATGAGGCGCTGATGGAGCGACTTGAAGACTACGAGCTCGGTCAGCTTGTTGAGCAGCGCCGTGGTGAAAAATCACAGGCCATAGCGGTATCGGTCGATGAGCTATGAGCTGTATTTCCTGCCAAGCGCACTGAAGGAATGGCAAAAACTATCGCCAACTATTCAGTCTCAGTTTAAAAAGAAGCTCGTTGAACGGCTCGCTAATCCGCGAATCGCAGCGCACAAGTTAAGCGGCTACGATTCTGTGTATAAAATTAAGTTGCGTGCTGTTGGCTATCGTCTGGTTTATGAAGTAATCGACGATAAGCTGCTCGTCTATGTAATTGCAGTGGGTAAGCGCTCAAATAATGATATTTATAAGCGAGTTAGCCAACGAACATGAAGCCAACGGATAACTACCAATGACTTTACTCACCCACAAATGGGTGTTGACGGCGCTAGCTATGCTGGCCTTTGCCGGCAATTCCATTCTCTGCCGCGCGGCATTGCAAGACAGCGCCATAGACCCCGCTAGCTTCACCACGACTCGCTTGCTCGCTGGAGCTATTACGCTAGCGGTGCTGGTGGCACTGCGCGGTAATAACATCGTCAAAGCCGGTTCGTGGCTGTCGGCCTGGGCGCTGTTTGGCTATGCTGCCGGGTTCTCGTTTGCCTATGTGCAACTGAGTGCCGCGACGGGCGCGTTGATTTTATTTGGGACGGTGCAGGCCAGTATGATTGGCTACGCGCTATTTCGTGGTGAACGTTTGCAAGGTTGGCAGCTTGTCGGACTCTCGCTGGCGCTATTAGGCTTGTTGGCACTGCTGTGGCCGGGCCTTTCCGCGCCGCCGTTGGTGGCCGCGGTATTGATGATGATTGCTGGCATCAGTTGGGCGGTCTATTCTATTAACGGCAAACGCCAAGGTGCGCCATTGCTGGCAACTGCGGGTAATTTTTTGCGCACGCTACCCATTACTCTGGTGTTATCGGTCATCCTTATTCCCGACTTTTATATCAGTCATCAAGGCATCATTTATGCGTTATTGTCTGGCGCGTTAACCTCAGGTATTGGCTACGCCATTTGGTATGCCGCATTGCCTAAACTCACTGGTAGCGAAGCTGCCACGGTACAGTTAAGTGTCCCGGTAATCGTTGCGATTGGCGGCGTAGCGCTGCTCAGCGAGCCATTGCTATGGCGCGAACTGTTAGCGTCAGCGACCATTCTCGGTGGCGTTTACTTAGTTATCCGCCGTAACTCTAGGGCGCCACTATGAATAAACCCCTGCAGTTAATCACCGAGCGGCTGATCATCAGGCCTTTTACCCTGAGTGATGCTGAGTTTATTGTGAACCTGCTGAATCAACCTAGTTTCA
>CAYXGO010000075.1:0-8097 GCA_964464575.1 uncultured Pseudomonas sp.
AATCGAAATGGCAAAAACGGAAACAGGTCGAGGGCTGATGGAGCACTTCATTGAGACAGGAACAACGCTTGCTCTAATAGATACAACGTTCACGCGCACATCAGAGAATCTAACTTTGGGTAAGGCCTTTATGGCTACTTATGGCCTGGATGATTTGATACCTGACACCGTATTCTATACCAGAGACATCCAAGGTTTCACTTCTGTTATGAGAGTAAACAATCCCTTTATGTTAGATAGTGTAATTCAAAGTATGACTTTGGACGTTTTGCTAGTCCAAGAGTTTGGTCATACGAGAGCAGGAGGACGATTTGGTATTGATGAAAATAATACCTACAATGAAGTTGTTTCTCACTCGCTAGTAGAAAACAAATATAGAGCCGAAAAAGGATTGCCATTAAGGCGCTCTTACTCAAAAAAAGATGATATATATAACTATATGAATAAAATAAATTAGCGCGGTCGGTATGATACGTATTTTATTATTTTTATTAATATTTACCTACTCTAATTCATACGCTAAAGCAACTGAATTAGATCTTCACAATCGCGCCATTGCGGATCAGCGAATTGCTGTGAAACTTGAATTCTTTGATGGCGAGATCCTCAATATATTGATTGCCAAGAATGTATGGGCTAGATTTTTATCTAAGGTGACTTGGCAGGATGCTACACAACAGAAAATTTTTAGATATCTTACCGAACTTGTTCATCATGATGGCGTGTATTTTCTAAGAAATCTTCCCGGTGTTGAAAATTTAACACCGGAGCAAATAAATCAGTTTAAATTTAGTTTAAACCATTACCTAGTAGTTCCTGTGACTGTTGAAATGCTTGGTTATAAAAATTTTTATGATTTTAGAATCAACAACATTAGTTGTGAAAATTTAGGGTCAAAAACATTTTTTTCGTGTCAGTTAAAGGCTGGCTCATTTATAAACATTCAACACGCCTCTTATATAATGGCTACTAATGGATATTTAATAAATGCTTCCGGCTATCTTGAATTTTCAAATGTTAAATTTATTGGAACGACGTCACCCCATCTTGAGTAACACTCAGCTTTAGAGTCGGTCGGTAAATTACTTCTCAATGGTTAAATGCACATCACCAATTCCGGCATCGATATTGATACGGGCTTGGCCATTGCCTTGCGCTGAACTTGGTGAAGTCACAATGGCGCGTTCACTTGAACTATGGTTGGCGCCAGTAATTTTGGTATCGCCTACGCCGACATCCATATTAATTGACTTCACATCGCCTATTAAGGTTAATTTAATATCGCCAATACCTAAATCGATATCGAGGTCAGAACTCTCAATGCGACCTTTGATTTCGCCAATACCAAGTTCGAGATCAATACTGCTAAGACGCGGTAATTTTACCTGCCATTCTAATTGAACATTATCTTGCTCCGGCACTTCAAGTTCTAGCCAGTTACCTTGCTGCGACGCCAGAAGTTCGACTTTGCTGACATCACCTTCGCTGCGCCAAAAGCCGCCGTCGCTGGCAGTGGCTTTGATTTCAACCAGCACTTCGTCACCATCATGGTGACTCAATTCGATGCTACCAACACCAAAACTAATCTTCATATCGGTTTGTGCGGTCACTGCATAGCTGCCTTGCAAATATTTATCGGCATCAGCGGCGGTTACCTGCTGGCTCATGCTGGCAACAGTCACAGCACCAATTAAAACCATAGCAGCAGTCCAAACAGTAGTTGAGCGGTTCATAACAAATCCTTCTTGGTTATATAAGTCATACAAATAAATGCGTCACTAGAGTTAAAGCAATTTCTATGCCAACTTTATTATCTTACTGTTTTTATGGGTTTTATTGACTAAGTCGCGACAGGCAAAGCTGCCGTCTATGGCAATGGCTATCGCTAAGTTCGCCAAAATATGCTGAAATTCACCAATTCTATAGCTGCGGTACCTGCATGACCTTTTCCATTGAACCGATTGGCGTCATTCGTTCGCCCTACCAACAAAAATTTGCGGTGCCACGTCAGCCTGGGCTGGTGACCGCAGCCTGCGCTGAGATTCATCTGCAGGGCGATTACGCCCATCCCGATAGTGTTCGTGGCTTAACTGAGTTCAGCCATATTTGGGTGCTATTTATCTTTCATGAAACTGTAGCGGCCGGCTGGCAACCGCTGGTACGCCCACCGCGGCTGGGCGGCAATACCCGTAAAGGCGTGTTCGCCACCCGCGCTACCTATCGCCCCAACGGTATCGGTATGAGTGTGGTGAAATTAGAATCGGTACAGGCCGATGAACATGGAGTGATTATTCGGGTACGCGGCGCCGATTGGGTCAATGGCACTCCGGTGATCGATATCAAACCCTACCTGCCCTACGCAGAGAGCATTTCAAACGCCCAAGGTGGCTTTGCTGATGCTCGACCACACACGGCGCTCACCACGGTATTTTCTACTGAGGCTGAGCAGCAATTGTGCCAGTTGGAACCCCACTATCCAGAGCTACGCTTGTTAATTAGGCAGGTGCTGAATCAAGACCCTCGCCCGGCTTACAAGAAAGCTGCCCATCAAGAAAAAGTCTACGGTATGAGCTTGTACGACCTAAATATCAAATGGCAGGTCAGCAATGGCGAAAATCAGGTGATTCAGATCAGTAAAGACTTTTGACCAGCGCCCGCTGCTGATAGAATCAGCGCTAACTAACATAAATTTGTCACCATCGAATTGTTTCCGAAAAATGCCATGGAGAACGGAACCGCATGCGTACCAGCCAGTATTTATTAGGCACCCTGAAAGAAACCCCTGCTGACGCCGAAGTCATCAGTCATCAATTGATGCTGCGCGCCGGCATGATCCGCAGAGTTGCAGCCGGTTTATATACCTGGACGCCAACCGGATTGCGGGTATTGCGCAAAGTCGAACAGGTGGTGCGCGAAGAAATGAACGCTATTGGCGCCCTTGAAGTGCTGATGCCGATGGTGCAACCGGCCGACTTATGGATGGAATCAGGCCGCTGGGAGGACTACGGCCCTGAGTTGCTGCGTTTACACGACCGCAATATGCGTGATTTTGTGCTCGGCCCAACCCATGAGGAAGTGATCTCTGAACTGGCTCGCAAAGAAATCAGCAGCTACAAGCAATTGCCATTAAGCCTGTATCAAATTCAGACTAAATTCCGTGACGAAATTCGACCGCGCTTTGGGGTGATGCGTTCACGTGAATTCATCATGAAAGACGCTTACTCATTCCACCTTGACCAAGCCAGCTTGCAAGCCACCTATGATGACATGCATAGCGCGTATTGCCGGGTATTTGAGCGTTTGGGCCTCGATTTCCGCCCGGTATTGGCCGACACCGGTTCCATTGGCGGCAGCTTCTCGCATGAATTCCACGTGTTAGCGGCTTCTGGTGAAGATGATATCGCCTTCTCGGATAGCTCAGATTACGCCGCCAACATTGAAATGGCTGAAGCCGTAGCGCCGAGCCATAGCCGTGCTGCCGCCAGTAAAGCCATGGAGAAAGTCGCTACGCCCGCGGCGAAAACCATTGCCGCCTTGGTGGAGCAGTTCCAACTGCCGATTGAGCAAACTGTAAAGACACTGATTGTGTATGCTGCTGAAGCCGGTAAGCTAGTGGCGCTGTTGGTGCGTGGTGACCACGAACTCAACGAAATTAAAGCAGCCAAACACCCATTAGTCGCCAGCCCACTGCAATTTGCCAGCGACGAAGCCATTCGTGCCGCCATTGGCGCAGGCCCCGGCTCGCTCGGCCCAGTTGGTCTCAAGCTGCCGGTTATAGCCGACCGCAGCGTGGCGGTGATGGCTGATTTTGCCGCCGGTGCCAATCACGATGGCTTCCATTATTTCAACATCAACTGGGGCCGCGATTGTGCGGAACCCGAAGTGTTTGACCTGCGCAATGTCAAAGCCGGCGATCCAAGCCCTTGCGGCCACGGTACCCTGCAAATCAAACGCGGCATTGAAGTCGGCCACATTTTCCAGCTCGGTAAGAAATACTCCGATGCGATGAAAGTAGGCGTGCTAACTGAGTCAGGCAAGCATGAAACCCTAATGATGGGCTGTTATGGTATCGGTATTACGCGTATCGTCGCGGCCGCTATTGAGCAAAATCATGACCAATACGGCATCATCTGGACCGACGCCTTAGCGCCGTTCCAAGTCGCTATTGTGCCTATGAACATGCATAAATCGGTGCGGGTTCAAGAACTGGCTGAGAAACTCTACGCTGAACTCAAAGCGGCGGGTATTGAGGTGCTGTTTGATGACCGCAAAGAGCGCCCAGGGGTGATGTTCGCTGATATGGAATTAATTGGTATTCCACATCAAATCATCATTGGCGAGCGTAATATCGATAACGCGCAAGTGGAATACAAGCATCGCCGTAGCGGTGACAAGCAATTACTGGCTATTGATGCGGTGCTCGAGTTTATCAAACAGCACGCTTAACCGCGTGCTGTTTCGCTGCATTACTTGCCGACCTTATTCGCCGACCTTATTCGCCGACCAAGGGTGCCACATAGTGCAGTTGCATATCCCACGGAAAATGAATCCAGGTGTGTTGGTCTAGGTCGGCGGCAAAGTCGTCGACCAAGTGCATGCCCTCAGGTTTTGCATACACCGTAATAAACTTGGCTTTCGGTAAGCGTTGACGCAAAAACTTCAGGGTGTTACCGGTATCGACCAAGTCATCGACCACTAAAAAGCCCTCGCCATCGTCACTGCAGCTGACATCTTTGAGTAAGCTCACTTGCTCGCGCTGGCTGGTGTGGTCGTACGAACTGACGCACACGCTCTCTACCAAGCGTAAATTTAATTCACGCGCGACAATAGCTGCTGGCACCAAGCCACCGCGGCTCACAGCGATAATACCGCGCCATTGACTGGCCGGTAATTGGCGCGCCGCCAACTCACGGGTAGCACGATGAAGTTCTTCCCAGGAAACGAAAAATTCACGTTTAGTTGCTAAGCTCATTGCTTTACGTCCTGCTCAATTGATCAATTCAGAGATTGCCGCAGTATAACGTGATAAGCACATTTTTGCCGCGCCAATCTGTGCTAAACTGGCGCCTTTTAGAGCCTAACCAACTACTTGACGGAGCACTGTATGCCAACCGCTATTTACATTGATGCCAACGGCAACCAATTTGAAGCTGAACTCGAAGTCGGACAAAACCTGATGGACGGTGCGGTCAACAATATGATTGATGGCATTCTCGGCGAGTGCGGTGGAGTGATGTCGTGTGCGACCTGTCATTGTTATGTGGATGCCGCATGGCAAGACAAAGTGCCGCCAGCCAGTGAGCACGAAACCGACATGCTGGACATGGTGATTGAACCGAAAGACAACAGCCGCTTGAGCTGTCAGATAGAAATGACCGCGGAGCTGGACGGTATTGTGGTGCATTTACCGCGCGCTCAGTACTAACCTAGCTTAGTCGCTGCCAACCCGCACCAATACTTCATCACGATAACCGGTGGTGACGCGCATCACCCCGGTTAATTCATCATCCAGCGCCGGATCACCGGTATCCACCAGCAATGGCCGCTGCTGTAACTGCTGCAGTTTATTTTTACTGGCCACTATACGAATATTATCGCGCCCGATAGTGCGAATAACCGCCGGGCTTAGTTGTTGATTACCGCGACCCAAAATATGCCCCTGACCGCCAATAACCGTGACAATCAGCTGCGCTGGCAGCTGCCGTTGTTGCAGTAATTGCAGCAGTTGCGCCGCCGTCACATCGCTGGCGATGACCTCACCATTAAGCACCACATCGACCCCCAGCAAGGTATTGGGTAAGCCTAATTCGGCCATGATAAACGCCACGGTTGAGCCGGAGCCCATCACGTAGAGGTGATCGGCTTGCATGCTTTCAATCACCTCGGCCGCGATATCCGCAAGTACCAGTTCATCGCTTTCTTTGCCGCCCATTTTTACCGCTTGCACATACCGCAACTCAGCCGGCACCAGCATTTCGCCGTAGCGCCGCGCGCGCACCGTGCCGGCGCGAAAGGCCTGCTCATCAATATCCATGACATCGGCGCGCAACACCGAGGTTAAGCGGCCGCTAATAAGTTCAGCGATCACTTTGCCAGCAGCTGTTGGGCTAATGGCATACACGCCAGAGTGGATTTTCACCCCCGCTGGAATGCCCAGTACCAATTGCTGCTCAGGTACCACGGCGGCCACATCACGCGCGGTGCCATCGCCACCGGCGAACACCAAAACATCAACCTGAGCGGCCACTAGCTGACGCGCCAATTCGCGGCTATCTTCAGCGCTACTCGGCTGCTGCGCGGCCTGATAAACCACCTCAACGGCAAAGCCAGCGGTACGCGCCACGCTCTCGCCCAGTTCACCAGCACCGGTGACCAACAGCACTTGCTCACGAAACGGCAGCAGTTGTTGCAACGCTTGGTTGACGCGGATGCCAGCCATCGGCTGAGCTCCCAGCGCTAGAGCACGCGCTGCAGTATCACTGCCATCACTCCCTTTGAGCGCCACGCTGCCGCCCAAACCAGCATAAGGGTTGATGATTAGACCAAGTCGAAAGGCGCGCATGCTGGCGTTTCCTGAGCTCGTTGAAGGCTGGGCAGCACTGGTGGCCATGGCTGCTGATAAAATGCTGCTAATGCACGGGCAAACTGTTCAGCGCGCGGCGGCAAACCGTGCTGTAGATAACTCTGTAATTGCTGCCGTACAGCTGCGGTAAAACCGTGGCGATCAACCTCGATACCGCTGAGGTTATCCACGCTGACTTGAAACTCGCTCCCACAGCACAGCGAAAACAGCCATTCCAGCGCTTGCGGCTTGCGTTCAACCTGCTCAAATACGGCTTGCTGCTCAGCGTTGCGACCATCGGGCTCATACCAGTAGCCATAATCAAACAATTGCCGGCGCTTTGCACCGGCGATACACCAATGGGCAATCTCGTGCAGTGCAGAGGCGAAAAAGCCATGGGCAAACACCACTTGGTGATACGGCAGCTCGCCGGCCGGCTGATAATAGGGTTCATGCTCACCAGCCACCAAACGGGTGTTCTCCGTCACACTAAAACATTCGGCAAACACCTGGATCAGGTCAGAATAGTGACGTGTCATGGCTTACAAATGTCAGGAAAATCATGGTTAACCCCGCCATTCTGAGCGCGTTGCCGCAATACGTGGTCCATGACCACCAAGGCGGCCATGGCTTCAGCAATCGGCACACCGCGAATGCCTACACAAGGGTCATGGCGACCACGGGTGACAATTTCAGCGGGCTCGCCGCTGCTGTTAATGGTCATGCCGGGAGTGGTAATACTCGAAGTCGGCTTAAAGGCTAATTCAGCAACTAAGGTCTGCCCCGTGCTAATACCCCCTAACACCCCACCGGCATGGTTGCTGGTAAAGCCCTGTGGGGTCAAGGCGTCGCGATGTTGAGTACCGGTTTGCCCGGCCACCGCAAAACCATCACCAATACCCACCGCTTTCACCGCATTAATGCTCATCAGTGCTTTGGCTAAATCAGCTTCGAGCCGATCAAACACCGGCTCACCCAAGCCAACCGGCACGTTAGAGACTTCTAGGCGCACCCGCGCACCCACCGAATCGCCCTGCTTGATAAGATCTTTCAAATAGTCAGCTACCGCTTCGGCCATATATTTATCTGGGCAAAAGAACGGGTTCTGATCGACCTGATCCCAGTTAAAGCTTTTGTGCTGATCATCGGTTTTATGTGGGCCAATTTGCACCACCCCGGCGCGGAATTGCACGCCAAAATGCAACCGTAAGTACTTCTGCGCAATGGCACCAGCGGCCACACGCATGGCGGTTTCACGCGCTGATGAGCGGCCACCACCGCGATAATCACGGCGACCATATTTGTGCGCATAGGTGTAATCGGCATGTCCGGGTCGGAACAAGTCTTTGATATCGCTGTAATCTTGGCTGCGTTGGTCGGTATTACGAATTAATAGCCCAATCGGCGTGCCAGTGGTCACGCCCTCAAACACACCGGATAGAATTTCTACTTCGTCGGCTTCACGGCGCGCGGTGGTATAGCGGTTTTGACCGGGCTTACGGCGATCGAGCTGTACTTGTAGGTCTGCCACCGAT
>CAYXGO010000076.1:0-7883 GCA_964464575.1 uncultured Pseudomonas sp.
AGGAAAGGGGCGGGGTCAACCCGCCCCTTTTCCCATTCAACCCTTGGCCTGCAATTCGGCAAAGGCCGCCGCCGCTTCGGACAGGAAGCGCCCGGATTGCCCGGCTTCGGCCAGCCCCGTCAACGCGGCCAGCACACCGCCCGCGACCAGCGCCCTTGAAATTGATCGAATTGTCGCAGCCCGGCGATTAAGGCGCTCAGCATCGGGCTGCGCTGATACCAAGACTCCGGCTGCTGTTGGGGCGTCAACACCAATTGCTGATAATCCACCGCAAAGGCTACCGCTAAGGCTTTTAAGGTATCTACCGAGGCTTGAGTACCACGTTCCAAACGTTGAATGGTGCGCGTATTCACCCCAGCAATATCAGCTAATTGTTCTTGTGACCAACCACGTTGTTGGCGCAGTTGGCGAATATACTCACTATTTACTTGCATTGGCTCGCTCTCCTTCTGAGGTCACCAATAGTGTCAATGGATTCACCCGCATTCTCCACGGCAGTCACCCGACTGCCGCACGACAGTGAACCGACAACGCCTACCACTTAGCTGTAGCCGATACTAACGGCCACCAGCATCGCTAACGCACAGGCCAGGAGTAATTTCACCATCAACGGCGCAATAAACTTGAACCAGCGCTCATAAGGCACTCCAGCAAGGCCTAAAATACCCATCAGCACCGCGTTAGTAGGCACAATCATATTCATTAAACCATCACCCATTTGGAACGCCAGCACTGCCACTTGCCTGCCAATACCGGCGGTATCGGCAATAGGGACCATAATCGGCATGGTGACAAAGGCTTGACCACTGCCTGACGGAATAAAGAAGTTGAGAATGCTTTGGATAAACAACATTGCCACCGCACCAAAGTGTGCGCCCAAGGCTTCTACCGGCATAGCCAGGTAATAAATCACCGTATCGAGAATTTGCCCTTGTTCCATTAGCATGGCAATGGAGCGAGCAAAACCAATCAAAATAGCCGTTCCGGTGAGTTCGGCGGCGCCCTCAATAAACCGGTTCGCCGCAGCGCTGCTGGTCAGCCCTGATACCAGCGCCGCGTAGAGGCCAAAACCGAGGAATAAGGCACTGAGCTCAACCAGATACCAGCCATGCTCTTTAATGCCCCACACCAGCAAGCCAAGCGTGACCACAAAACCCAGCAGAATAAATTTGTGACGTTTATTCAAGGCCGGATAATCGCTGGCCTGAGTGACGTTCCCGCTAGGCTGCAAATCCGCCAGCAACGACTTGCTCGGATCAGCAGCAACCATTTTGGCGTAACGATACACATGATGAAAACCAATCGCCAACAGTACCGGCCACAATGCCAACCGATACCATAAGCCCGATGCCGGTGGCACTTCAGCAATAGCTTGTGCAATCAGCAAGGTAAACGGGTTAAACAACGACAAGCCATAGCCGATGCCATAGCCAACGATCAAAATACCCATGGCGGTGATGCCATCGAGCTTTAACGCGCGACAAAGGGCCACCAGCATGGCCACAAAGATTAAGTATTCTTCAGCTACCCCAATCAGTGCCGAAAAAATCCCAAAGGTCAGCATACCGCCTAAAATCAACCAACCAGTCTTATCGGCAAATTTGCGCAGCAGCAAGCCAATCACTGCATCGAGCATGCCGGTGGCGCGTAAAATACCCATCACCCCGCCGATCAGCAGGACAAAGAAAATCACCCCTTGAGCATCGCCAAGGGCTTGCGGTATCACCATGAACACCGTCAAGGGCGATAATTGTGCGGCATCATCCACCGTACTATAGGTGCCAGGCACCACCACGGTTTGACCAATATCATTGACACTGCGTTGGAATTCACCGGCGGGTACAATCCAGGTGAGGATGAGGGCCCCAATCATGATGTACAGCAATAAGATCAGGGTATGTGGAACTTTAATTTTTACCATGCGGCTACCTGTTATAAATTGACGACTTCCTTATGCATGGCCGCCAGTATAGCAAGTAATCGGTTTTGTGCACTGACTGCAATCTCATGCTGCTCCATAGCCGCAATCAAATCTTCCACCAGCGCATTAAATTCAGCTGCGGTGACATTCATGCCGGTGTGCACAGTCACCATGTCATCGCCAGAATAACGGCAAGGCCCGCCACTAAGTTCACAAATTTGCTCGGTGAGCATACGGTGCAGGCGTTCAATATCAGTTTTCTCAAAATGGTGCACAATACGCTCATCCTCAGCAATCTCGAGAATGAAGGTTTCCATCAAGGCACTAATGCCCTGTTGCTGGCCCAAGGCTTGATAGAGTGAATCATCACGTGTTGCTTGGGCCGGCATAACCATACTGCCAAGCAGCAGCGCTAAAGACATGATAACGGGTCGAAACATAATCACCTCTGGTTACAGCGAAACTTGCAGGTTTATATAAAACCCTTTTTGCTCAGGCGCGCCGGCAATAGTTTTTAAATTGGTGTACGCACCGACCACGGCAAAGCGCTTATTGGGAAACCAACCGATGAACACATCGTGCCAGTCCTGCTCAGCGGCAAAGCCCAGATTGTTCGGTTTTTGCCGATATTCAACACCGACGATCCAATGACGATTTAGAAACATACCAACACTGGCTTCGGTCATCAGCTCATAGTCGTTATTTAAATCACCGCCAAAGCCGAGCAGCCCCGTCTCATTGGCTTTCGTCGCACGCAGTGTGATATTCGCCAGCCAGGTGCGGTGAAAAGGCCCATCAAGCCAGGCTTTGGTTGCCGCTAAGTAATAATCGGTGCCGCTATCAGAGCGCGCACCAACGGCTTGCGGCAGAGCAAAGGTTTGATTGCGTTTGTGCTGCATACCAACACTTAACTGTGGCATCTCACCATAGATGACATCACCAGCAACACGTACTTTCGCCCCATAAATATCTTGTTTGAGCGACCCGCCCAAACGACTGAGGGAAAAATCTTGCCGTGCATACGACAACTCCAGCCGATTTCCATAGCTTAAGGTGGCTCCCACAACGTCCAATTGATAGTCCTCAACATCGGCGTAATTTAACTGAACCGTGCCGCCCCACTCGCCTTCACCTGCATAACTCGATAAGGTTGCCCACGGCACGATACCACCGCCGGCACTGCCCTCAATGGTGGTGGCTCCGCCGGTCGCTAGCAAGCGCCCTTCGGCATACGCCGGCACTACACTGACCGCTAGCATGATCAGAAAAAATACCCGAACCATTGCCAAACCTTTGCCGTACATACTAATCTCCATGCGTTCTGATCTGGGTGTACTGTGCTAGCCATTTATCGAACTCACTAGCGGCCAAGGGCCGACTAAAATAAAAGCCTTGCATGGTGTCACAGCCCAGCTGTTGCAATACCGTCCACGCGCCCTCGTCCTCAACCCCCTCAGCCACCGTGGTGAGACCCATTTCATGAGCCAGCGCCAGGGTTGAGCGAACAATGGTTTGGTCCGCTGCGCTCGAGGGTAAAAACTCGATAAATGAACGATCTAACTTCAGTTCGTCCACCGGTAACCGTTTCAACTGCCCCAATGAAGCATAGCCGGTACCATAATCATCAATAGAGATACGTATACCTTGTTGTCGAATTGCACTCAACACCGAAATGGCTTGCTCTGGATCAATCATGACTGCACTTTCGGTCACTTCAAAGGTGATTTTTCCCGGGGCAAGACCCCGTTCACGCACCTGTGCGGCGATATACTGCGGTAATTCTTGCCACTGTAAATCAATAGCCGACAAGTTGATTGCCATCATCAGCTGCTGCCCTTGCTCATGCCAGAGTTGTAACTGATCAAGCGCTGATTCAATCACACAGCGGGTAATGCGATTAATTTCACCGGACTGCTCAGCCAATGGAATAAATTCATCGGGCCGCACCACGCCAAGCTCTTCGTCGCGCCAGCGAATCAGCGCTTCAGCGCCAATCACGGTGCCACTGGCACAGGCTATTTTCGGCTGATAATGCAATTGCATCTTGCGACTACGCACTGCTTCAGGCAGCTTTTGGAGAATCTGTAAGCGGCGCATGTGGTATTCATCCATACCATCTTGATAATGCACGGCAAATTGTTTTTCGCTCTTGGCTTTGGCGGTGCAAATTTGGGTGCGCCGTACTAAGCTGTCGACATCGGTTCCAGCCAGAGGAAACTCTAAATAACCACAACGGAATTCGCACATGTAATGCGATCCATCAAGTAATAGCGGCAGTTCCATCGCTTTGCGCAATTCCGCCAATAATAGCTGAACGGCACGAATCGATTTTTGCTCACCAATCAAGACAAATTCATCACCGGCTAAACGCGCGAGCCACCAATCGCTGGGCACATGATCACGCAGCCGACGCGCTACCAACTGTAGAATTTGATCACCAATACGTTGCCCTAGACGGTCGTTGAGTTCGCGAAATCGCATCAGGTTCAACAATACCAAAATACCCGGCTGTTGCGCCTCTAACAGGCCATTTAAGCGCTGTTGAAAACTCAGGCGGTTGGGTAAGTCGGTGAGCAAGTCGTGCTCAACCTGATAACGAATATGACTTTCACGCTCAGCAACAGCTGTTTGCATCGCGTCAAAGGTATCACCTAACTGGCCAAATTCGTCATTACGTTTTAGCGCTACGGGTTGTTGATAATCCCCCTGTTGCAAACGCTGTGCCGCGGCGCTTAAGAGCGCCAATGGCTGATTAATTTTACGCGCAGTTACGCCCGCAAAGACCAATGCCATGAGCAGCATGGCCGCACCAATACCAACAAATTGCTGGCGCAATAGACGAAATTCAGCGGTGGCCTCGTCACGGTCGGTGCTGACAATAATCGACAATTCATTGGCCGAACTCATATAACCAAGGCGATGCTGCTGTAAGCTCACTTGCCGCGCGGCCAAATGCTCTTCGCCGAGCCAGCGTTCAAAACCTGCGGGAGTCAATTCACTGGCCCGCAAACGCTGCTGCTGGTCGGCACTCAAACTCGAGGCAAAAATGGCGCGCTGGTTAAAGTCCATAAAGGTAATATCAGCTTCGGTGAGTTGCTGCAGTAATTGCGCTAGTTCATCATCAACAACAAAGCCAAAAGTCGCCCAAGCAATTAAGTCAGGCGCTTTCACTGGCACAGTAACGAGTTGATAAATACGCTGGTCGATGCGCAGCAGCCCTGAAGTACTATTCATACCGGCCAGCATATCCAGTGCTGGCAGCGACTGCAGCGCGTGGGTCGCAGCGATTTCTTCACCCATAGGCGTTTGCAACACCATCAGGTCAGTACCGATACGTTCGCCATGATTCACCAGCGCCGAGATGATGGTTTGCTCGTCACCACTACTGACAGCCTCACGAAAACCAAAATCGTCGGACAGAATTTGCGCGGCTTGTAATAATTGATCACCACGCACATCCAATAGTTCTTCGAGTACGCGCTCACTCACCTCTAGCTCACGCGAAATAGTCCGCTCGGATTGACTATTGGTGGCTAAACTCACTGCCACTAGCGACACAATTAAGGCGCCGCCGGCTAATCCAGCGAATAAAACAAACAACCGCGTACGAAAACTTTTAATCATTCGTGGTCTTACGCTTATTAAAGCGCTGTTGTAGCGGTGACAACGGTGGTGGCTGCTGGGCATCCGCACTCACTGCAAGTTGCACCTCGAGCTGCTGTTGCTCAGCGCTCACACTGAGCTGCTGTTCGTTAGTGAGTTGTTCGCCCAGTCGCGGATACCAGACCCGCACCACACTAGTGCCCTCATCAGCGATAGCAATCACCGCCTGTCCCATTGCATCGGTGGTGACCGACTGTTGATGCGGGCTGACGTAGATATAAGCACGCATGTGATCATGAATATTGCAACCAAGGGCGACAATTCCCGCTGTATCGAAATTTAGACTCGGTGCCTCTTGGTTGCTGTACAGCGGCAATTCAAAGGGCTTAGCACTGGAAAATGAATAAACTTGGTGGCGGATGTTGTCGCTATTAGGGAAACTCACAGTACTGCCAACTGGCACAGTCAATACGAAGGGTGAAAATAATTGCTCGACTTGATCCATTTCAGCTTGCCGAGCAGCCGTTGGCGCGCCTTCGACACTGACCACCGCCAGTGCTAATGGTTGCCCTTGCTGGTCGCGCACTGTCACTTGTAGTTCGCCAGCTTTGCTTGCTGTCTGCACACCCAGCAGGGCGATCGCCACCACCGAGCCGAGTAATTTTGTTTGAAACTTAGGCATGCTGCCCCCATGCTGTTATAACAGGTATGGCTATACTGTGTTACAGCATAGGCATTCTTTTCGATCACCACCAGTAGCAGGGGCGAGATATTTATGAGCAAAGCTTCAGCAACGCGCACCGAACACGACAGCATGGGTACCATTGAGGTGCCGAGCGAGGCGCGTTGGGGTGCCCAAACCGAACGTGCGCGGCAGAATTTTCAGCTCAGTTCCCAGCGCTTCCCGGTACTATTTTTAACCACTCTAGCGCATATCAAAGCCGCGGCGGCAAAGGCTAATCAACACTGCCAGGTACTAACACCCGAAGCAGCGCAGGATATTATCGCAGCTGTTGACGAACTGCTCAGTGAGCCCAACCTACAGCAACACTTTCCATTGGATGTAATGCAAACTGGTTCGGGCACCAGCACCAATATGAATATGAATGAGGTGCTCGCCACTATGGCCAACACTCAGGCCAGCAATCAGCATGGCAGTCCCATTCACCCAAATGACCATGTCAATGCCTCACAAAGCAGTAACGATGTGATTCCCACCACGGTGCTGGTGAGCAGTGCCGTTGCCATTGTGCAACAGCTGCTACCCGCACTACAGCATCTACAAGAGGTGCTGACCGACAAAGCCAGCAGCCTGACTGACGTGGTCAAAACTGGTCGCACGCACTTAATGGATGCCATGCCACTCACCATGGCTCAAGAACTCACAACATGGCAAGCGCAATTGGCTGAAGTTGAGCAGGCGTTAGCTGAACAGTTACCGCGGCTCTATCAACTGCCACAAGGCGGCACGGCTATCGGTACCGGTATTAATGCCCCAGCGGCATTTAGCGAGCAGTTTTGCTGGGCCCTCAGTGAACGTCTGTCGCTGCCGTTACAACCCGCTAGCAATCGCTTTGCGGGAATTGCCGGGCAGCAGACCAATCATCTGGTTGCTGGCTGTCTGAGCGCTATTGCCGCCACCTTGCTTAAAATAGCCAATGATTTACGCTGGATGAATAGCGGCCCGCTAGCGGGCTTAGCAGAAATTACCTTACCGGCGTTGCAGCCCGGTTCGAGTATCATGCCCGGCAAGGTCAATCCAGTCATACCTGAGGCTGTGGCAATGCTGTGTGTGCAGGTACAAGGTCATTGTCACAGTGTTGGCTTGGCTGCGCAAAGTGGCAATTTCCAATTAAATGTGATGCTACCCTTGATTGGTTACTTACAATTGCAGAGCATTGAATTATTGGCTAATGGGTGCAATAGCCTTGCTGATCAGGCCATTACGGGCTTCACCGTGCAGCATAAAACGCTCGCTGATAATGTCGCACGCAACCCAATTCTAGTGACCGCACTGAATGGTAAAAT
Organism: uncultured Pseudomonas sp.; assembly: GCA_964464575.1. Lineage (GTDB taxonomy): Bacteria > Pseudomonadota > Gammaproteobacteria > Enterobacterales > Alteromonadaceae > Pseudidiomarina. Next base: position 7,553 of record CAYXGO010000076.1, read on the forward strand.
TGGCTATGATAAGGCCGCCGAAATTGCCAAGAAGGCCTATCAACAACAACGACCTATCATTGCGGTAGCTGCCGAAATGACCGATATCAGTGAGGCTGAATTAAAGCAATTACTCGCGCCAAAACGCTTGACCGAATAGTCATTTTTAGCGCCAATGGGCATTAAATGAGCAATCTATTGGTTTTTTCACCATTCAACTGGAATTACCGCTGAATTTGCGAAAAATAGGTTGACGCTATCGCCCCTGATTTGCATAATACGCGCCGCACTCACAGAGCGCATTAACGAAACTATTGATTGGCTACGTAGCTCAGCTGGTTAGAGCACAGCA
>CAYXGO010000077.1:0-7878 GCA_964464575.1 uncultured Pseudomonas sp.
AGCGGGCAATGATTTCATCTGCGCTGAGTTCTTTGCCGCTAATACCAAGCATTTCATACACTTCAGGCGCTTTTTCTTTCGATGGCCGACCTTTTTTGTCAACCCCGTAGTTATAGAAGCCTTTGCCGTTTTTCTGGCCGAAGCGCTCTGCTGCCGCCATTTTCGCTACCGCGCTATTGGTATCGCGGGGCATGCGGGTTGGGAAGCCGTCCGACATCACCACGGTGCAATGGTCCGCGGTATCAATGCCGACTACGTCAGACAAGTAAGCCGGGCCCATAGGCCAGCCGAACTGCTTTTCCATGACCTTATCGATGCCAGCAAAATCAACGCCTTCATCAACCATGCCAGCAAAGCCAGCCAGATACGGGAACAGTACGCGGTTGACTAAGAAGCCCGGACAATCGTTGACCACAATAGCGGTTTTACCCATGCGCGCGGCGTAAGCCACAACGGCGGCTACGGTTTCATCTGAGGTGTCTTTACCACGAATCACTTCAACTAATGGCATTTTGTGCACTGGGTTAAAGAAGTGCATGCCGCAGAAGCGTGACGGGTCTTTCAGTGACTTGGCTAAGCGATCAATAGAGATGGTTGAGGTGTTCGAGGTGATAATGGTATCGGCGCTGACCAAGCTTTCCACATGGGCCAACACTTTGCCTTTCACCTCAGGGTTTTCAACCACCGCTTCAACCACAATGTCTACGCCTTTCACTGCCTCATCAGACAGCGTTGGGGTAATTGATGACAGTACCTTGGCCATCTTGTTGTGGTCCATACGGCCTTTTTCCACCAGCTTACCTAAAATCTTGCTGGCTTCTTTCATGCCCAAATCAAGCGCTTCTTGGCGAATATCTTTCATCACCACCGGTACGCCTTTGTAGGCTGACTGGTAGGCAATACCGCCGCCCATAATACCAGCGCCTAACACTGCGGCACGATTGATGGCTTTGGTGGCAACTTTAGCGGCTTTCTTGGCTTTACCTTTGACCAGCTGGTCAGCAAGGAAAATACCCACTTGCGCGCGGCAAGCATCGGTTTGAGTCAGCCCAACAAAGGCTTCGTTTTCGGCTGCTAACGCGCCTTCACGAGCCTGCCGTGCGCCGTTTTCAATGGCGGCAATGGCAGCGTGTGGCGCCGGGTAGTGCTTGCCCGCTTGCGCGGCGGTCATGGCTTTGGCTGTGACCAAGGTCATGGTGAGTTCGGTATCGTTAGCTTTCAATGCTTCCAGCTTTGGTTGCCGTTTGGCGCGCCAATTGAGGTCACCATCGGCGGCTTGTTTAGCCATGGCAAGGGCCGCGTCGCGCAGCTTTTCTGGGGCCACCACCGCGTCAACTAAGCCGACTTTAAGCGCATCAGCAGCGCTATTATTTTTACCGGTGGCAATACATTCAATGGCGTTATCAGGGCCAATGATGCGCGGTAAGCGCATGGTGCCGCCAAAACCAGGAATCAAGCCCAGCTTCACTTCCGGCAGGCCAATGGTGGCAGTGGTATCGGCCACCCGATAATCACACGCTAGTGCCGCTTCACAGCCGCCGCCAAGGGCAAAGCCGGTAATAGCGGCTACGCTGGGGACCGGTAAATCTTCCAGTTGGTCGAACACCCGTGAGGCCATAGCGACCCACTTTTTGGTTTGTTCAACGTCGGCAAATAAGGTCAGAAATTCGGTGATGTCAGCGCCAACAATAAAGGTCGGCTTGCTGCTGGTGACAATCACGCCGCGTAAATCAGCGGTATTTTTCAGCGCGGTCAGTGCGGCACTGAATTCTTGCAAGGTTTTCTGGTCGAACTTGTTGACCGAGCCGGCTGCTGCAAATTGCAAATCAGCAATGCCCTGTTCAACAAACTCAACCCGAATGCTATCACCCTGATAAATCATAAACGGTCTCCTTTACATTCCGTAGCTACAGATTTTCGGCTTGCGTTCGGTTAATGTGGTAGTGTTAACCCCATGAGTTTGGCTTGAACCAGCCAATTTTTCAATGATTATTTAAACGTGCGTTTGAAATTATGCTAAAGCAAGTGGTGTTCAGTGGTACGTTGATTGCAGCGTTGTTGGTCACTGGGTTGCCGAGCAAATCCCAGGCCGAACCAAGAATTAATGATGCCGTATGGGCTGCTGATGAGCTGCGCGCGCAGCAGCGAGAATTGTATCCTAAGGCTGAGTTTGCCGCGCGCCGTGGTCGCCTGGTTGAATATCAGTTGTTGCTCGAGCAACTCGAGGGTTATCCGTTAGTACCTTATTTGCAGCTCGAGCGGCTACGTAAAACCGGTTATCTGGCCAATGAAGAGCAGGTATTAGAATTTCTGGCCGCTCACGAAGGCACACCACTGGATAGCCAACTACGTCGTCATTGGCTGAATTATCTGCAGAGTAAAGACCTCAAAAGCCGCTATGTTCGCGATTACCGTGTGCCGGCGACCACCGAACAGCAATGTTATTATTTGCGCTATCAATTAAGCCTCAAAGGCATGCCTGAGGACGCCATCTATCGTGCCGTTGATCAGCTCTGGCAGACCGGTGAATCTCTCCCTAAAGCTTGTGATCCATTACTATCAGCCTGGCAGCAAGCAGGGCAACGCAGCACCGAGCTAGTTTGGGCGCGGGTGAAGCTGGCTGCCGAGGGTGGCAAACACAGCTTGTTACCCTATTTGGGTAGTTTATTACCGGAGTCGATGCGTTATCTCGCCGAGCATTATCATCGGGTACGCCGTGACCCAGCGCTGATAACGCGCTTGCAATACTTGACCGGGAAGTACCCGCAGCATGAAGCGGATATTGTCACTTATGCTTATGGGCGCTTGATTTGGCGCGATCCTGATCGGGCACTCAGTCAGTTCACCCGTCTGCCATCGCACATTGTTTTTTCGGAGCAACAGCACACCGAGCTTAAACAACGCTTTGCCGTGGCTTTGACCGCTAAGAACCACCCGCAAGCGGCGACTTGGTTGGCGCAACTAGAGCCCGCCGATCACACTGAACAGACACTACAGTGGCAACTGGCGGAATGGGTACGCCAAGGTCATTGGCAAGCGCTGATCGATTTCACCCCAAAATTACCAGCAGCAGCGGCAGATAGTGGCGGTTGGAGTTACTGGTATGCGCGTGCACTCGGCGAAACCGGTGCCACGGTAGCGGCCGAGACAGCACTGCAACAGGTTGCTCAGCAACGCAGTTATTATGGCTTTTTAGCGGCGGCGCGCTTAGGGCAACCGAAGCAACTCACCCGCGAGCCGGTGCTTTATAGCGCTGAAGAGATGCAACAGCTGCGCGACTTACCGGCGGTGCAGCGAGTGTATGAATTGTTACAGCTCGATCGTTATGTAGAAGCGCGGCGCGAATGGTATGCACTGACCCAGCGTTCCGATGGCCGCCGTCAGGAACTCTTGGCCGTGCTTGCTGATCAATGGGGTTGGCATGACCAAGCGATTTTTACGCTGGCACAAATTGGCGGCTACAATGCTGTGCAATTGCGTTTTCCGCTGGCTTACTTGGAAGAACATACACGGCAGTCAGAGAATGCTGGCATTGATGTAGATTGGGCCTTGGCCATTACTCGCCGTGAGAGCGCATTTCGATTTGATGCTCATTCTTCTGCGGGCGCGCATGGATTGATGCAGATTATGCCGAAGACTGCGGAGTATTTGGAGCGCAAGTTTATCTCACAACGAGAATTACAAAATGTCGTCACTAATATTCGCCTCGGTACCCATTATTTGGCTGAACTCCGTGGGCGCCTCGGCGGCAATTGGGTACTTGCCACAGCGGCCTACAATGCTGGCATTTATCGGGTGTTTGATTGGTTACCGGCGGATCCGATAGAGGTTGACCGTTGGATTGAGACCATCCCATTTCGCGAAACCCGTGACTATGTCAAAAATGTACTGGCGTACCAGCAGATTTATCGCGAATTAAGTGGCAATACTGATTCGGTATTCACGCCGCTGATTCCAATGCGAATTAGTGCCGAAGCTGCGGGGCGCTAGGGCAATGAAAAAGGCTAAAATTCGGGTTGCGGTTCGAGCGTAAACGCCGCATAGTTTGCGTTATCTATGGAATATATACGGTATAACTGAGCTGGATGAGGATCAAGCGTGCGCTTTAGCGGCATATTTCGCATTTTGGGGCTACTAATCTGTTTGTTTAGTGTATCGCTATTGCCGCCGGCCGTAGTGGCCTTGATCTATGAAGACGGCGGCGGTGTGGCCTTTATGCTGGCGTTTGCGGTGTGTTTAGCCATTGGCTTTGTGGTGTGGTACCCGAATCGCCATGAGCGCTCCGATTTAAAAGTGCGTGACGGCTTTTTGCTCACCGTATTGTTCTGGACGGTGCTCGGTATGGTGGGCTTTGTGCCGCTGTGGTTCGCCGAGGAATTACCGTTGTCTGTCACCGATGCCGTATTCGAATCATTTTCAGGGCTGACTACCACCGGTGCTACGGTGGTTACAGGCTTAGAATTACTACCGAAAAGTATCCTGTTTTATCGCCAACAGCTGCAATGGCTCGGTGGTATGGGGATTATCGTATTAGCGGTAGCCATATTACCCATGCTCGGCATTGGCGGCATGCAGCTTTATCGGGCTGAGATCCCAGGCCCGCTCAAAGATGCCAAAATGACGCCGCGCATCGCTGATACCGCCAAACATCTTTGGTATATCTATGTCGCGTTGACCGTGGCCTGTGCCATAGCCTATCGCATTGCGGGTATGGGCTGGTTTGATGCTATCGGACACTCATTCTCGACTATTGCAGTGGGTGGGTTTAGTACCTATGACGCCAGCATGGGTCACTTTGATAGCAGCACCATCAATACCATCTGTGTCATATTTCTGCTGTTATCGTCGATGAATTTTGCCGTGCATTATGCCGCTATTACCGGCCGTAGTCTGAGCAACTACTGGCGCGATCCAGAAGTGCGTGCCTTTATACTGATTCAAGTGGTGCTCATTCTTACCGTGTTCATGACGGTATTTATCCACGGGGTATTCGACAATACCGAAACAGCGTTCAATCAAGCAATGTTCCAAGCTGTATCGATCAGTACCACAGCTGGCTTCGCCACCACAGATTTTGCCAGTTGGCCACTGTTTTTGCCGCTACTATTAATTTTCTCCAGTTTTATTGGCGGCTGCGCGAGTTCAACCGCGGGTGGCTTAAAGGTCGTACGCGTGGTATTGCTGTATCGGCAAGGTGTGCGCGAGCTGAATCGTTTGGTGCATCCTGCGGGGGTATTCTCGGTGAAGCTGGGCAATCGCATCTTGCCACAACGTGTGGTTGAGGCGGTATGGGGCTTCTTCGCCGCCTATGCCTTAGTATTTGTGGTGATTATGCTCGGCGTATTAGCTACTGGGGTCGATGATCTCACGGCGTTTTCCGCTGTTGCGGCGTGCCTCAATAACTTGGGCCCAGGCCTCGGTGAGGTCGCAGCGAACTATGCCGGTCTACCGGACCCGGCGAAGTGGCTATTGGTACTGGCGATGCTGTTTGGGCGCCTTGAGGTGTTCACTATCTTAGTGCTGTTAACACCCACCTTCTGGCGATCTTAAGCAGCCTAGAAGAAGAGGGCGCTTGGCTGGAACAGCCGCTCTACATCGCGAATGTACTTTTTATCGACCAAGAACATGATCACATGGTCGTCCGGCTGAATCACCGTATCATCATGCGCAATAAGTACCTCGTGACCGCGCACAATAGCGCCAATGGTGGTGCCTGGCGGTAACTTGATTTCGCTGATGGTACGACCAATCACTTTAGAGGTTTTCTCATCACCGTGGGCCACTGCTTCAATGGCTTCTGCTGCGCCCTTGCGCAATGAATAGGCATTAACGATATCGCCCTTACGAATCAGCGACAGCAGCGCCGATACTGTAGCCGCTTGCGGTGAAATGGCGATATCAATGACATTGTCTTGGACCAAATCAACATAAGCCTCACGCTGAATCAGCACCATGGTCTTTTTGGCGCCCATTTTTTTCGCCAACATAGCACTCATAATGTTAGCTTCATCGTCGTTGGTCACGGCAATGAATACATCGATATCCTCAATGTGTTCGTCGCTCAGCAAGCGCGACTCTGAGGCATCGCCTTCAAGCACGGTGGTGTGCTCGAGTGCTTCGTTAAGTTTTTGCGCGCGGGTTAAATCGCGCTCAATTAACTTCACCGTGTGATTTTCTTCCAACATTTTGGCCAGGCCCGCCCCAATATTGCCGCCACCGGCAATCATCACGCGACGATATTGATGCTCGAGCTTTTGCATTTCTTCCATCACTAAGCGCACGTAGCGTGTATCGGTGATAAAAAACACCTCATCACCGGCTTCAATCACCGTGGTGCCCATGGGTTTGATGGCTTGCCCTTGGCGGAAAATCGCTGCCACCCGGGTTTCAACGTTGGGCATGTGGTCTTTTAAGGTGGCGATGGCATGACCCACCAATTTGCCGCCATAATAAGCACGAACAGCCACTAAACTGGCGCGCCCACCAGCAAATTCCATCACTTGTAAGGCGCCGGGATAATCCACCAAACGCTTGATGTACATGGTGACTTGCTGCTCTGGCGAAATTAAATGGTCGACCGGAATATCATCTTTGTGAAACAGCTGATCTTTGTAATCAATAAAGGCGTCGGAACGGATGCGGGCAATGCGGCGTGGAGTGCGGAATAGGGTGTACGCAATTTGACAAGCCAGCATATTGGTTTCATCACTGGGGGTTACCGCAATCAGCATATCGGCATCTTCACAGCCGGCGTCACGAAGTACCCGGGGGTGTGAGGCGTGGCCTAAAATAGTCCGAATATCGTGACTATCACCGAGGGTGGATAAACGGTCAGGATTAGAATCGACGACTGTAATATCGTTATCTTCACCGACCAGGTTTTCTGCGAGCGTACCGCCTACTTGACCACCACCGAGAATGATAATTTTCATTGCCGCTTTTCCAATTTTGCGTAGTAAAAGCCGTCACCGGCGAGGTCGCCGGGCAGCCATTGCCAATCAGCACCACCCTGCATACCGAGAGAAATCAGTTGTGCATCATCATGAGTGGCCAAAAAGGCTTGAATTTGTTCCGCATTTTCCGCGGGTATAATCGAACAGGTTGCGTATAACAGCGTACCACCTGGTTTCAGTGTCGACCAGAGCGCAGTGAGGATCTGTTGCTGTAAGGTGACCAAGGCACTGATATCGCTCGCCCGCCGCAACCACTTTATATCAGGATGGCGACGGATCACGCCGGTTGCCGAGCAGGGCGCATCCAGCAAAATTCGGTCGAATAGCTGACCATCCCACCAACTGCCTGGGTCACTGGCGTCAGCACAATACACTTCGGCTTGCAGTTGCAGCCGTTGTAAATTGTCGTGCACTCGCTGTAAACGGCTGGCGTCAGCGTCAATGGCGACTACCTGCGCCAGTGGTTGATGCTCGAGGATGTGCGCGGTTTTGCCACCAGGCGCGGCACAACAATCTAAAATGCGCTCACCGGCCTCGGCACCCAATAGCCACGCGGCATGTTGCGCAGCAATATCCTGCACCGATACCCAGCCGTCGGCAAAATGCGGCAAGCGCTGCACATCGACTGGCTGCATCAATTGAATTGCTGAGGGCAATGGTGATTCTTGTTGTACGGCTATATCAGCGGCCTCAAGTAAGGCCAGATAATCACTGCGATGAGTGCGCTGTTCATTGATCCGCAGCCACATGGGTGGCTGTTGATTATTGGCGACGAAAATCTGATCAGCGCGCTCTGGGTAATGTTGCTGAATGAGATCAGCTAACCAGCGCGGATGGTTATGTTGTAGTTCCGGGTGGTCGCACAGCTGCGCTTCGAACTGGTCACGCTGGCGCTGCACATTGCGTAAAATTGCGTTAATCAGTG